>JAABSR010000033.1 GCA_011390245.1 Campylobacterales bacterium | reverse complement strand
CTTCTGCTTATCTGACCCGCTATTTTTTCTACTTTTCCAAAAAGCTTTAGCGGCAGCTCTATCTCTTTGTTTTTATTCTCTAAAATCTCCAAAGCCTTTACCACGCCTTCAATAATCTGCTCAGGTCTGCTAGCACATCCTGGAACATATACATCTACTGGAATATATCTATCTACACCATTTTCAACACCATACATGTGACGAAATACCCCACCACTGTTTGTGCAAGCTCCAATGGAGACTACCACTTTTGGCTCTGGCATCTGTGAGTATAGCTCTACAATTCGCTCACGAGATCTTTTTGTCACAGGACCTGTTACTAGTAAGATATCTGATTGTTTTGGATTACCTCTATTTATCATCCCAAATCTCTCTATATCATACTTTGGAGCAAGAGTAGCCAAAATCTCAATATCACAACCATTGCAACTTCCAGCATTATAGTGGAGAATCCAAGGCGATTTTTTTCTAAATTTTTTCAAAAAATCAAACATCTATCATCCTATGTAGATCAAATACAAAATATTTAAAAACGCTAAAGGCATTATATATTTATAGGTTATTTTTGTCATATCTTGATATGTTACCCTAGCTGTTGAATTATCTATTAGGTTTACTATCAAAAAGACAATCAAACACAAAATAAAACCTAAAAGAAGACTTCCGCCACCAAAAAGAAACACAAAAGCATAAACAAAAACATACTCTAGCCACTTAGCAGTATATATTGCTTCAAAAAATATACCACTATACTCAATCTCAGCTCCTCCAATAATCTCTTGATGAGCCTCTGCTGCATCAAAAGGTGACTTTTTGAGTTTGATTAAAATCGCAAAAATAGTAGCAATAAATAGCAGAGGCATTAAAAGAAGTGGAGTTACGCCCTCCTTGCTAAAAGAGGAGACCTCAAAAGAGCCATAAACCAAAAAGAATCCAACCCCAGTTAGCAAAAAGAGTGGTTCATGACTTAGCATGGCAATAAGCTCTCTAGTAGCTCCAATATGGCTATAGATAGATCTCACTGAGTAAGCTCCCATCACAAGTAGGGCTGTACTTAGAAGGTGCATAAAAATAACCAAAATAAGATCAAACCCATATAGTATCATAGCAGTTGCTACCCAAGCTGCCAAAAAGTGCAACACCCCAAGAGATGCATGATATGAGTGGATACTCATTACTCTTTTATCAGCTAATTTGAAGAGGTCAAAAAAGGGCTGAAGAAGTGGTGGGCCTACTCTATTTTGCATTCTAGCTTTAACAACTCGTTCCACTCCATAGATGACACCTCCAATAAGTGGAGCAAAAATCACTAAAAGAAGAACAACAAGAGGGGATTGGCTCATGAGAGTCCTCCTGCAACCATAACTGCTATAAAACATAATATCATAGCTTGTGTAGTTCTTTTGCCAATAGCTCCCTCTATATCAAAAAAGTAGCTATTAAAATTTAGCTCCATCCTCTCACCACCTTGATACTCTTTTGTTCTATCTATCTCATTTATGTGGAAAAAATAGAGAAGCAATGGAGAGAGCATCAATGCAAAAGATAACAATATATACCAAAAAGAGATATTTGTAAATGGAAGCACAAAAGATAGCCCACTACTTAGTAGAATCTTCTCTTCTCCTAGAAGAGCTGAAGCTGTTTGTGAAAATAGATGCTCACTTAGTGGAGCTATATTTATAGAGCTAAAAAGAAGTATAGCTCCTAGTGCGTATGTGCTAAATTTATATGTATTTTTATAGCGTTCAACTCTAAAGCCAACATCTTCTCCCCTTTTTGAAAGAATAGCACCTAGCACTCTAAAATAGAGTAGCATAAAAATGACACTTCCAACAATAGTAAAAACTAAAAATAGAGAACTAAAAATAGAATCTTTTAATCCAAATGATATACTCTCAAGTGCAAGCCATTTTGCCAAAAAAGCTCCAAAAGGTGGAAGTGTGACTGAGATAAATCCTAGAGCAATAAGCATGGCATTTATAGGTGCTTTTTGTATAAGCTCTCCATATTTATCTATTGTTTTTGCTCCAAAAAGCTTCTCAAGTATTCCAGCTTCCATAAAAAGTAGAGCTTTGCTAATCCCATGGAAAACAATCAGCATCAAAGCTGCACTAAGAGCTAGGTTTGTACCAATTGCACCTAACATAATCATAAGCCCCAAAAGCGATATGGTAGAGTAGGCTAAAATCTCTTTGAAATAGCTCTTTGAGAGTGCATAAGCAGCCGCTAAAACAAAAACCACTCCACCAATAAAAGATATAGCAAATCCTAGATAGGTTCCAGATATTATTACTGAGAGCTTTATAATAAGAAATGGGGCAATTTTTACCATAGTAGCAGAGTGCAAAATCGCACTAACTGGTGTTGGAGCTACCATAGCACCCAAAAGCCATTTATCAAAAGGAATCATAGCTCCTTTGATGAGTGCGGCAATTGCCAAAAATGCAACTGGCAAAAGTCCTAAAGTAGCAAAATCAAGTTTCAAAAGCTCTGTAAAATGTATAGTCCCATACTCATAAGAGGCACCAATGAGAAAGACTAAAATTGCTACACCGCCTATTTGATTCATCCACAAAGCTCTTAGAGAGTTTTCTATGGAGATACTATCACCTCTGAAGCGGATTAGTAGATATGATGCAAGTGTTGTTACCTCAAATAGAAAGAAAAACCACTCAATATTATTTACTGAAACTAGAAAGTTCATAACCCCCAAAAATGCCATGAGCAAGGAGAGGAAATATTTCTGCTTTTTTTTGTCACTACTCTCATCTTCTATGTAGCCAACCGCATAGATAACTATCAAGCCCCCAACAATATTTATAAGCAGGTACATAATAGTCGAGAGAGAATCTACATATATATCACCTACATCTACACTTGGAGCGATGAAGAGAAAATATATAAACATCACAATCTGCAAAAGTGCTAGCAGGGAGACAGGTAGGCTATCTTTTTTGTAGCCTTGAATCAAAAAATATCCCAATAGTACAAAATCAGCCACAATGATAAAAATATCAAGAGGTAGATGCAAAAATATTGGTTCACCAAAATTTTGCCATGCAGATATAGAGAGGATAGCTAAAAATATTGCTCCCCCAATAGAAATAGGCTTCTCATAGTTGTCTTTTGAAAAAAAGATAGCAAGAGATAATATAAATGGTAAAAATATCAACAAAAGTACCAAAGTGCCCATCAATGCCTCCATAATGAATACCAACATACTAACAAACATTTCTTATATTGCAAATTACTTTTTAATATAATTGAGGTAACCAAAAAGATATAGTGTATAATTCTTCTCAATGAGTTGGTGGGGGTTTTATTGATGATATTTGGCATTTGTGAACTTTTTGATGCCTTTGATATGGAGACTTTAGAAACTCTTGAAAAGATCTCTTCGCTAAGAAAATTCTCAAAAGGTCAAATTATCTACTACGAGCAAGATAAAATAAACTATCTAAACTATCTCAAAGAGGGAGTTGTAAAAATATATAAAGTCGATAGGTTTGATAATGAGATCTTCTTATACAATATCTATAAAAATGATTTTATTACAGAACTTATGAGTTTTGAGAGTATCAACTGCTTCTCAAATGCCCAAGCCGTAGAGGATTGCGAGGTGATATTTATAGATTTCGAGCGCTTCAAAAAATGCTTTGAGAAGAGAGCAGATGTCATCAGTGCATTTTATGATCACTTTTTACGCAGAATCAAAATGCTTCAGTGCATTATAAATCGAGAGATAGTTTTTGATGGAAGTGCAAAGGTGGCACACATGCTCTACAACGATTCAGAGACATTCAATAGGCTAAAAAAACAGGAGATTGCCAAAATGCTCAACATCCAACCCGAAACACTTTCAAGAATCCTCAAAAAACTCACAAGAGAGGGGGCTATCACACAAGAGAGTGGGACTTTGGAGGTACTTGATAGCGATATGCTAAAAAGGGTTTTTGAATGAAAAAGATGACCTCACAAATTCTTTTTATAAATCTACTGCTTGTAGGTGCAATAGCTGCAATTATTATCACAACTATTATGATAAATTCCCAAAATAAAAACGATGCAGCAGTTATCAATATTGCAGGCAAACAGCGAATGCTCACTCAAAGAATTAGCAAAAATATCTTCTATCAAAATATCTCCGCAACAGCAAATCCAGAACTTTTTTTGGAGCCTGTGGAGGAGTTTGAGACAAACCTAAACATCCTCAAGAGTGGGGATGAAAAAAAGGGTATCTATCCACCTCCTACAAATTTTATAGATGAAAGAATAGAGAAGATAAAAAACTCATGGATTGATGCTAGAGCTGCTATTGAAGACTTTAGTGATTACAAAAGAGAGTCTATCCTCTCTAGGGATTTTGTCATCAAAAATAACGATAAGCTTCTTGAGTTATCTGATTTAATCGTCAAAAAGATGGTTGAACTAAATTTCCCACAACGCTATATAGATCGTGCGGGACTACAAAGAATGCTCTCCCAAAAAATGCTACACAATCTTATGCATTTTACCATCTCTGATAATATCTTATACGCGGATGAGACACTTAAAACCATCAAGAAATATGATGAGGGAATAACTAGCTTTAAAAAAGAGGAGAAGTTACTAAAAAGCGATGAACTATCCTTGCTTATTGATTCTACCCTAGAGGTATGGAGTGTTTATAGGGAGCTAATTAGCACCTATATCTCTATTCAACGAAGTCTCAACCTATCTATGAAGGAGATTCATATTTTAAGTGAAAAACTTCTCAATGATAGTGACTATTTGACATCTCTTTATGAAGAGTACTCCAAAAGCAGGCGAACCGCTCTTGAGCAATTTCAATACCTCTCTGCCCTTATTGTTGGCTTTATTACTATCTTTTCACTTCTTACTATTCGCAGTATAAAAGCACAATTTGATGAATTTTTACAACGCTCAAAAGCACTTGCAAATCTAGCAAAAAGCAAGCAGTTCTATGCAAAAGATATGAAGTTGGATTTCAAAGGTGAGAACGAACTCTCCCAAGCCTCTAATCATCTCAATGAGTTTCTAGAAAAAATTGCCACATTTTCAGAACGCTCCGAAGATGTCAAATTGTTATCAAACTCTCTAGCAGAAGAGCTTTTGGCACTTGCAGAAGAGATTCAAGAGATAGTTCAAATGCTTGATATCGAAGATGAGCTTAAAAATAGACTTTTGAAGCAGATAAGTATCGGCGAGGATTTGGTGATTCAATCATCTGAAGAGATACTAAGTGCAGGAAAAATTTTGGAAAACCTCAAAAAATCCATCGATAAAATTATAAGCGATAAGGGGTAAAGCATATCATCTTTATCATCCCTTGATATGGAGTGCCCTTTTTTGATACTCATTGTATGAGAGATAGTGCACTACTCTTATAGTATCTTTTTCTGCTAACTTTATAGCGTCATATTTTTTCTGCATTTCAAGCACTTTTGCTCTAGAGATTGGGGAGCGGATCGATTTATACTCAACCAGTTCACCATTTTTATGTACGCCACTTATCTCAGCAAACACCCAGTAAAATCCACCATCTTTTCTCATATTTTTCACATATCCTTGCCATGTTTCACCATTTTGTATGCTCTGCCACATGTGAGCAAAAGCAGATTTTGGCATATCAGGATGACGCAAAATGTTATGAGGTTTGCCTATAAGCTCATCTACGCTATAGCCTGAAATCTTTGAAAAAACATCATTTGCATGAGTTATGATTCCTTCCAAGTCAGTTCGTGAGATGATCACTTCGCCCTCTGGTACCTCTGTTTCTATGAGAAACTCACTATAGTTATAATCCATATCTACCCCTTAAGATTATCAGAAAATGAGAAAAGATCCTTTTTCTTGAGATCTCCGTTATAGACTATCTTTGTAGGATCTACTGTATCATCATTGAGAATTTTTGGCACAAGGTCAGCGTTATTTAGCACATCTATATGTTCACTTAGTTCATCTTCACTATATGCCATCTGCATATCCGCACTCATTATATGAGGTATCTCTTCTATGATATGAAGCTTTTGTAGCTCCTCTTTGACATCTTTTCCTTCAATCGTTATTATGATTCTCCCTTTTTCATCGTGTAAATGGTAGTCGCACGCTTCACACTTTTTGAGGCTTTCTACCACCTCTTCTACATATTGAGGCAGAGTTTTTACTACTATACTTGAGATATTCATTTTGGCTCCTTTAGATTCCATAGGTTGATAAATTTACTATCGCTACTTGCGATAATTTCATTTTCATTTAAAAAGATAATTTTTGTGATTGTCGCTTTTGAGTCTGTGAGCTCATAAAGCTTCTCTTTGCTCTTTATTTCAAAAACAAGAATATCATTCTCCTCATTGTAAGCTACTGCACCAAGTGATGCATCTTTGCTCAAGGCACAACTATAGAGTAAAAAATCAAACTCTAGATAGCTCTTCTCTAGGGCACTATAGATTCCAGCTCTCCTATCTTGCCCTGAAGTAAGTATGACACCGTTTTTATAATCTAGCTGAAAAACTCTATCGACATTGATTCCTTGAAGTGTTTTGACTATTTTTCCATTTAAAATATCAATAACTCTCACTATTCCACTCTCATCACTACTTGCTGCCTCAAGCCTGCTCTCTCCTAGTGCAAAATCTGAAAATGAGGAGGTGCTAAGCTGTATCTTGTATTTCACGCTATTTTTTTGCATATCATAAAGTAGATGCTCATTTGTAAGGAGTGCCAAAAAGATAGTTTGTTTATCTATAAGCCTCGCTTTTTTGATAAAAAACTTACTAGATTCATCTATAATTTTGGAGAGTTTTCCATCTTTATATAGCCACAACTTTCTATAACCACCCCTCCCTTCACTTGCAAAAATCACCCACTCATCTATTGCATCTACAGAGTAGATTTTTGCGGGCATTAGATCTCCCATAAAATCTTTGAGTTTTGGAATCTCGATCTTTTGTACAATTTCACCACTTGCTATATCAAATATATCTACTATACCCTCTGAAGTAGCCGCATAGAGCTTTCCTTCGCGCACTACCATATCTTGTACATCTCCGCTTGCTTCAAACTTTTTTGTAGGGGTTATTACATCCATTGCCAAAAGAGTTGTGATAGATAGAAAAAGTATCGATAATATTTTCATCACGGCTTCCTCACAAGAGCTTCAAGAGCACGCACTCCTTTTTCTATCTCATTAAACTGCTCAGGTGTTATTTGCTCATCTTTGCTCCAGAGTACTTTGATGCTATTGTTATGTTTTGTTCCATACACTGCGATGGCACTAGCGAAAGTTTCAAGCTCCTTACAGATAGTGTATTCGTTATCGCTTTTATCTATGATTCTAATAGCCCACCCCTCATTGTGTGGCTCTATATGTGCTAGTAGCTCAGCTTCCATAAACTTCCCCCTTTTATTTAGTAGTATATAGCATGCACGGGACACGGTTTTACACAAAATCCGCATGCCCTACATCTATCTTGTAGTATTTCTGGCTTGAAAAGTCCACTAAAGATAATAGCATTTTCTGGACATACATCTTTGCAAGAGAAACACATCGTCTTATTCCAGCCAAGACAACTATTTGTGTCAATAGTGAACTCACTTGAAATATCTGCCCTATTTGCAATCTGTAGAACTTCAGGCTCACATACAATCGCACACTCATCACAATAGGTACAACCGCCCTTTTCAAAATCAAGAGATGGGGTTTTATCATCACCTATTTTTATAATCTTTTCTGGACACGCTATAGCACACATGCCCTCACAACTAGGACAGCTTTTGAAAAATGCATCCTTATCATTAAAGTATGGAGGTCGGAGAATCCTCTCATGATTCTCTCTCTCCTCTGTAGTAAAAATAGATCCAAAGATACTAAATAGCTCTCTTCTCTCTTTATTCAACAACAGTATTTAACCCTTCCAAAAACTTCTCATCTTTCCATGAAGATTTAAACTCACCATTGCTTCCAGTAAATTCAGGCTGAAATGTATTTAGCGGTGCATTTCCTGCACTTTGAGGTGCATGACATTGGGAGCAGTTAAATCTAGCTTGTACAAGATTATTTTGCTTTTTGATAGAGACCTCATTTTTCATAACATCAACACCTTTTTTGAACTCATTTCCATCAAAATTATGTTTTGGTCTAAAGTCAATAAAGTGTGAACTAGGCATAGGCGTAGCACCCATAGACTCAGCAACTTCAGGTGTATGGCAATCTATACATGCATTACTACTTCTGCTAATTGGCAACATTCCTTCAATATCGTGAGGAATCATAGGTGGTGCATCTTGAAATGCTCTTTTGATTTTATATCCTCCACCTGCGACTTCTTTTGAGTATGTTGTCTCATTTGATACTGTTGCCACTTCATCAAGTAGTGGTGTTTGTCTCAAACCTATCGCCTCTTCATCAACTTTTTGCTGCTGTTTTGTTTCGACTTTTATATCTCTAGAGTTCTCACCACTCAAACTACAGCCAGAAATAATCAGTCCAGCCAATATAAAAGAGACGCCAAGAACGCGAATACTAATTTTCTTCATTGTTTATTCTCCTCATAAAATTTTCTTATAGAAAAAGACAAGGCATCATCATTGCACACTTCTACGCATCTTCCGCAGTTTGTGCATTCACCAGAGAGTACCTGCTCACTATTTTTTCCAACCATAAAAAGCACCTGAGATTCAGGACAAATCTCTTTGCATTCCATGCAAAGCGTACATTTGTCTTTATCATGATTTACCCTAATAAGACTCCTCTTTCCAAGGAGAGAGTAGAATCCTCCAAGCGGACATATATGCCCACACCAGCCATTTTTGAGAACAAGTAGATCAAACAAGAAGATAACAGCTATAGCTGCAATACCAAAACCAAAACCAAATATCACTCCTCTATGCACCATACCTATGGGTGAGACAAGCTCAAATGCTGCAATTCCAATCCCAAAAGAGAGGAGAATTGAGAGTGCTAAGACCCAATAACGAATGGATCTTGTTGCAGGTTGTCTCTTTTGTACTTGGTTGAGATGTAGCTTTCTCCTTAGGAGATTGCTCAAATCTGTTATCATATTTACTGGACAAACAAAACTACAAAAGACCCTGCCACCTACAATAAGATAAAAAAGTGCAATAATTGTTGCACCAATTAAAATGTCAAATGCAATAACCGCACCTGCTGCAAACATCTGCAACATCGCAAATGGATCTGAGAGCGGGATAAGACCAAACACCAAAGAGGTGCTAAGATTCCCTTTAAGAATACTCCAACCCCAAAGATTTGCACCTAAGTAGAGAAGCAATAAAGAGACCTGTACGATTCTTCTTGTTATAAGAAATCTATGTTTATATAAAATATTACTCATCCAATAAATCCCCTATATCATTGAGCGAATCAATAGCACTCTCTTTGCTTATCTCGGTTACTGTCTCTTTGGAGGTGGCATTTTCAAGACGCTTCTCATCATCTTTGTCCCATCCTTTGATATAGTAATCCCCAGCTTTTCCCATAACTGCCTCTCTAGGAAGCACTGTAATAGAAGCCTTCTCAGTAACGCACGCTTTTTCACAAAGTCCACATCCAGTGCAGACATCGTTATTGACTACGGGTTTTAGAAATGCATGTTTACCAGTTCTGTCATTTTTAACATACTCTACACTAATAGCCTCTCCTAAGAGTGGGCAAGCTCTATAACAAGCATCACACTGTATTCCCCAAAAAGCGATACAGTTGAGACTATCGACTACTGCTACACCCATTTTGGCTCTATTGATATCAAGCTTTCCATCTGTGCTTACTAGGTTTATATCCAATGCTCCACTAGGGCAGACAGGAACGCATGGAATATCAGGACACATATAGCAAGGAATCTCTCTTGCATTAAAATATGGAGTCCCAATTGGCTTGTTATCACCAGGTTTTGCAAGCTTTAGCGTATCAAAGGGGCAAGCTAGCACACACATACCGCATTTGATACAAGTTTTTAAAAAATCATCTTCATATAGTGCACCTGGAGGTCTTAAAGTAAAATGCGATGCTTTTGCTTCATCAAGATACGCACTCCACACTAAGCCACCTAAGGCGACAAGCCCTATGGCTCTTGTTGTACCTAGTATAAATCTTCTTCTATCGTTACTTTGTTCTTCTTTTTGTTCCATTTAGTTATCTCCTTTTGTTAGAAGCAAAACCTCTAACAAAATTTACATCTTACTCTGCACATATTGGCGAGATTCTAAGCACTATAGACTTTCACTGCACATTTTTTGAAGTCTGTCTGTTTAGATTGCGGACATGTTGCATCAAGACACACTTTGTTGATAAAAACCTTCTCATCAAACCACGGTACAAATACAAGTCCACGAGATGGTCTATTTCTTCCTCTAGTCTCTACTCTTGCTTTTATCTTTCCTCTTCGTGATTCTATCCAGCAGAGTTCACCCTGTTTTACGCCGTATGTTTTGGCATCTTCTGGGTGCATATAACAAAGTGCCTCAGGAACCGCGCGATAAAGTTCAGGAACCCTCATAGTCATAGTACCACTATGCCAATGCTCTAGCACTCTTCCTGTTGAGAGCCAAATAGGGTACTCTTTATCTGGCATTTCTGGTGGATCCATATATGGTCTGGCAAATATTTTGGCTTTGTTTTTGAGAGATTTCTTCTCTTTGTCTTTTACACCATTGAGATCACCGCTAGGCAATGCTTTTGCTAGAGTGCCATAAAATGCAAACTCTGTATGTCCAGTCTCTTTACCATATTTTTTAGCGTATGGGTCATATTTGGTATTAAATCTCCATTGCGTCTCTTTACCATCTACGACAGGCCATTTAAGTCCTCTCACTTTGTGATATGTATCAAAGTCTGCTAGATCGTGTGCATGTCCTCTACCAAAGTATGCATACTCTTCAAATAGATATTTGTGGATAAAAAATCCATATCCACCAAAGACTTTTCCATCACTTCCTATTACATCTCTACTATCGCCATACCCCTCAGAGTCGTCATAACCTTTTTGGATAGGGTCATTTTTGTCAAGCTTGTAAGATTTTGCTCTATCATTTGCAAAAAGTATCTCAAACATCGTAGTCTTTTCAGTATAGCCCATCTTTTTGGCTTCTGCTATTACACTTGGAAGTACTGTTTTGCCATCACGCAACTTCCACTCACCCCATAAATCGCCGACTGTAAATCTTTTGCTAAGCTCTACCCATTGCCATGTATCGCTCATCGCATCACCTACAGGGATTACTTGTTGTCTCCAAAGCTGTGTTCTTCGCTCTGCATTTCCATATCCACCCCACTTTTCATAAATCATTGCACTAGGCAAAATGAGGTCGGAGACTTTTGCGGAGATTCCTGGGTATCCATCGGATGTGACAATGAAATTATCCATTTCTCTTGCTGCTTTTATCCAGTGTGTTGCACTTGCAGTATCTTGATAAGGATTACAGACATTAACCCATGCAAACTTCATAAACCCATCTTCAAGATCTCTATGAATCTTCATAATATGTTGATTGCCTACTGGATTGAGTGTGCCACTTGGAACCTTCCAAACATTTTCAGTGATCTCTCTATGTTTTGGATTTGCACTCATCATATCAGCAGGAAGTCTATGTGTAAATGTTCCGACCTCTCTAGCTGTTCCACATGCACTAGGCTGACCAGTGAGTGAAAATGCTCCGCTTCCTGGTTTTGCTTGTTTGTTGAGGAGGAAATGGACATTATAAGAGAGTGTATTTACCCATGTACCTCTTGTGTGTTGATTCATCCCCATTGTCCAGAAAGAGACTACTTTTCTCTCTTTTTCTATATAGAGATCAGCTAATGCTTTGAGTTTTGCTTTGAACTCATCAAGTGGTTCATCTGGATTTCCTTTTGAGATTTTTGCTACATAATCGAGCGTATAAGGGGCTAGGAACTTTTTGTACTCCTCAAAGCTAATCTCCCAGTGTGCAAGTGTCCCTGGATTGTGCTTCATCTCATCACCAGCTTTGTAGCCAAAAGGTTGTAATGCAGGACCTTCGGTCTCAGAGACGATAGTTTTCATCTCTTTGCTTATAATCTCCATCTCTTTATCAGAATATTTTCCATCTTTAAGTGATTTTTCACCCTCTCTTCTCATGCCATAGCCGATATTGACAGGCTGAGAGCAGAAGATTATATGTTTTTTTACAAAATCCCAATCGATTGATTCTGGATGGTTATAGACGATTTCGTGTGCTATATAGTTCCAGAGTGCAAGATCTGTATTTGGAGTAAAGATTATCTCAATATCTGCGATATCACTTGTTCTGTGCGAATATGTCTGTATAGAGACAACTTTTACTCTATCAGGGTCTGAGAGTTTCCTATCTGTCACACGCGACCAGAGAATTGGATGCATCTCTGCCATATTTGAACCCCAAGCTATGACAGTATCAGTAAGTTCAATATCGTCATAACAGCCACTAGGTTCATCGATACCAAATGTTTGATAAAAGCCAACAACCGCACTTGCCATGCAGTGTCTAGCGTTTGGATCAATAGCATTGGATCTAAAACCACCCTTCATCATCTTCAAAGCTGCATACCCTTCCATGATGGTGTATTGTCCACTAGCAAATACGCCTACACCTTCAGGTCCGCTAGCTTTGAGTGCTTTTTTGATATGAAATTCCATCTCATCAAATGCTCTCTCCCAAGAGATAGGAGCAAATTTACCATTTTTGTCAAACTCACCTTTGTCATTTACTCTCAAAAGAGGAGTTCGCAATCTATCAGCACCATACATAATTTTTGCGTTGAAGTATCCTTTGATACAGTTTAGTCCTCTATTTACTGGTGCTGCTGGGTCACCTTTGACTGCTACTATTCTTCCACCTTTTGTTGCCAACATAATTCCGCACCCTGTACCGCAGAATCTACACGCCGCCTTATCCCATCGCCAATCACTCTCTGCTTCCTTTGCGGCTGCACTTAGAGTAGCTGGCACGCTCATACCCACCGCTGCTGCGGCAGATGCTGCTGCTGAGCTTTTCAAAAAATCTCTACGATTTAAAGACATTTGCATTCTCCTTTAAAGAATTTCATAATCAAAGAGAAAATCCCTGACTAATCAACAAATGGTAACTAATTAACAATCCTTAGTATTTGACTTAGGTCAATTTTTGAAAAGATTTGAAGCAATTCAGACCATATATGATAAATACATCCCAAGAAGCATATTGCCAAAAGCTCTAAATCGCATGTTGGTGTTGAACCAATAAAGATGGATGAAATACAACAGCAAATTTATAGCGTTAAGTGAAATCTAAAACCACAATCCTTAGCACAACTCTATATCGATAAGAATGTTATTATATTTTCAAACCTATTTGGTCCTCTGCTTGCTGGCGATGTAGGGGTGCCAGATTATAAACTAAAACAGGGTGAAAAGATTGGAGATTTTGCATTGGAGGGGTTTTATAGTAGATATTTTGGCGAGGCACTTGAAAACTATCTAAAAGATGAAGAGATTATTGATTTGCGTGCAGGCTATTATGAAGAGGCTTGATTCATTTATGATTTTTAAATATAATACATATATCAAATATATAGGGTAATTATTGTATAGGTGGAATGAAGATAAAAATAGCCTTTTAAAATCAACAAGAGGCTATAGTTTTGATGATGTTGTAAAAGAGATGTCAAAAAATGGTGTTGTAGCCAACTACAAGCATCCAAACAGTGATAAATATCCCAATCAATATATCTATGTTGTGGAATTAGATGGATATGTTCATTATGTCCCATATGTGGTTGATGGCGATGATATTTTTTTAAAAAATATTATTCCTAGTAGAAAACTAGATAAAAAATATAAAGGCTAAGAATGAAATATGATAATGAAGAGTTAGAAATCTTAGAGGCGATAGAAAACAATAAAGTAGAAAAAGTACCTTTTGATAACCAAACAATCAAAGCAGTAGCAAGTAATACACTAGAATATTTTAGTAAGAAAAAGCAAATTAGTATCAATATGAAACAATCAGATCTTGACTTTATAAAACAAAGAGCCAACGATATAGGAATTTCTTATCAAAATATCATACAAGCACTTGTACACAACTATGCAAACGGAAAGTTAAAGCTTCAATTGTAGGTGAAGAGAAAGGGAGACCAATGTCTAATCTATTGGTATCTTCTCTGTGTTGTGTCTATTTTTATAACCACACAAAAACTGAGGTAAAAATCATGAACCGAAAGGTTAAATTAATAGATTTGTCGTAGTGAAACACTACGACCTACGAGGCTTTTACTTATAAATCCAAAACCCCTCACCTGCATTTATTGTATCATCATCTACCCAGCCAGCACTACCTCCTTTGTAGCGAAATACTGCTTTTGCTCCTTTGGCTTTTAGTCCTGAGATGCTACAGCCACTATATGATGTACCTACGAGATTCCATCCATTCTCAAGAGCATTTGCCATCGCTTGTGAGTTGCAATCTGTAAAAGCTTGATTTTGTTGTATGACAATCCCATCTCTTGCGTTTTGAAAAGCGGCAAGATGTTTGTAGCTTGCTTGAAGGAGATTTTCATATACAGTTTTTACATCTTCAGTGGCACTTAATATACTCTCTTGAAGGTCGGCTATATCTTTCTCTTCTATCAAGATCCCAACTCCCCAAGCTTCATCCAAAGATAGAGCTCCCTTTGATGTAAGTGTATTGTATAGCTCTTGAAGTTGACTGTTTTGAAATACTCCCACACCTAAATTTGTAGGATATTCTAAGTTGTATTTATCCAAAAGTGCAGCCATTTGGTTTTGATGTCTTTGTTCGGAGTTTGCGATATTTTGAAATACGCCCTCACCCCAGAGCTCATACATTTTGAGATAGACATCTTTTGCCATCTTCTCCTCTTCCCACATAAAAAGTAGATCCGCTTTTTGCTGAGCACTCTGCTCATAAAATTGAGTAGAAGTTATCATATTTTGATTGCTGCTTCCAAAGCCATATTTATTTTGACCACCTTTGCCACCACCATATCCTGCTGCCAAAGTAGTTGCTAGAACTGCTGAAACTAATACTAGAGATACCTTTTTCATAACTTGCTCCTTGTTTTTTTATAGTCGTATTGTATCTTTTAAATGTGAAGTGAGTGTGAAGTGAAATCTAAAATCACTCATATCTTTGCCTAAAACCACATATTTTATTTTCACATGGTGCTTTAACTTGAAAATAGATACTATTTATTCATCTTATGCACAAAAGTGTGTAAAGTGAGTTATCATGAGAAGTAATAAAATTTTTAGTAAGGTTTAGTAGATGAAAATCCTCTTTTCACCAAGTGAATCAAAGCTAAAAGGTGGAATAGAGCTGCAGATAAACAAGCAGAGTTTTCTATTTCCAGAGCTTTTTGAAAAAAGAGTAGAGGCGATAAAAGAGTATC
>JAABSR010000032.1 GCA_011390245.1 Campylobacterales bacterium | reverse complement strand
TGCCAGGTCTCCCCTGATAAGCACCCTCTTTGCATCTCTCAAAAGTCTTCATAAAGTCTTCAGTTAGTATCTTAAATTGTGGCATTGTTTTTAAAACCTCATAAGTCTCTACTAACTCATAAGCTCTTTTTATATTTCCTTTTTCTATAGCCTCAATAAGCTCTTTTTTGCTTTTTGCTATCATAACTTTATCATTGACACTCTTTTTATATGGTGGAAAATTTGATAGCACTTTGGCAGTCTCAAAAGCTTTTTGATACTCCTGCTCCCTCTCCAATCTATTAAAATCCTCCATCATCTTTTCACCCAAAGACATCACCTTGCTATATAGCTCTGTCTCTTTTAAAAATTGAAATTTTTGACAGATATCAAAATATGCCTTGAACGCTCTTTTTTTAATTAGTGCTTCAGCCTGTGAAAAAACCTCGCCATTTTTTAGCAATTGAGCTATGATCTCTTTTTTCTCTGTCCTCTCAAATGGTGCAAGTGTAGCTGCTGCTACTCTTTGATTCATCACTGGATTCTCTTCTAGGAGTTGTTTTGCTCGATGAAAAAGTTTATTCCAATGGGCTTCTAGTTTTGAAAAAGCTAGAGTTTTTACAAGAAATCTATTTTGCCCTATTAGTTCATAAGCTCTATCAAACTCCTTTTTTTCAACTGCATCTGCAAAAAGAGCTACTACATCTTTTTGCATAAGATAGAATTCAAACTCCTTTTTCTTTTTCACATCTACCACAAAAGGCTCTACCAAAGAGATTGCATCATCAACACTATCTCCATTTAGCATATTTACTGCCTCTTTTAATATTTTTGGCCACTCTTTGTCAAAAATCTCCATCATAGGATGAATAGAGAGAAATAGATTTTTTTCAACCACCTCTCTAGCTTTTGAGAAATCTTTTACATTTAGAGCACACTCTAGCTCATCAGAACCTACAGAGTAGTCAACAAAAAGAAGCGCCCCCTCTATAGTTCCTAAGATAAGCATATCTTTATAGAATCTAACAACCCCTATGCCGCTATACTCTAGAGTGATATCTAAAAGTTTTGCATTATCTTCTGCTCTTATTGCATACAGTGCATTTGATCTTGTTCCAACTACAGCATATTTTCTATCAAATGAGAGATCAAGGGAGCTTGGCCAATTCCTAAAATGATTTTCTAGAGCTTGAGTTTTTCGCTCAATAGTGTCATAAATAAGAGATGAGCCATTTCTCAAAATCATAAAAATCTTGCGATCATCATCAAAAAAAGAGCACTTTTCAACCACATCAGCACTTTTGAGATTGTGTAGAACTCTATTTCTCTCTATATCAAATATTGTAGTAAATTTATCAAAACAGCTACTAACAAGCATTTTGCTATCATCTGAAAATGAGATAGATGATATATAATCACCTCTAGCAGGAAGGGTTGTCAAAACCTCATATCTAGTGGTATCAAAAAGAAAAACTTTACCATCTTGTCCGCCAGTTGCTAAAATCTTGCCATCTTTTGAGAAGCTTGCACATTCAATATCTTGTTCATGCCATGAGATTACAGATTTTCTTGAAATCTCTTTTACAAAACTATAGACTACCCCTTTTTTCGTCTTCACAAAAGGTATGATAAAAAGTCCAGCATTAGAGGCAGAAAAAGAGTTTGAATATTTGTGCGTGTAGTGTGGATGTTTTGTAAGGGTTACTGATTTTATTAGGTCAAGTTTTGAGGGGTGTATTATATGGAGTTTGTATGTGTTATCAAGTGCAACTAGATAATCGCCACATTTTGATACTTCCATAATGGAGTTCTCTAAAAAAAGTACCTTTCTTGTATTTAGCATATAAACCACCCAATTTTTTATGAATAAAGCAAATTAAGTACCAACAACCAAAGATTGGTTATTTTAGGCTATTTTCTACAAACTCACGAAGTTCATCAATATAGACTAGCTCAACGCTTTTAAAAAGCTCCCTATTGTTATTCAAAGTAGCAAAAGTAGCACTATAAGGATGTCCTATAGCTATTGCAAAACCTCTCTTTTCTGCTCTCTTTAGTGCCTTTTTGAGTTGTTTTAAAATATACTCCTCGCTTTTAATATTATCTAAAAATATATCACGAGTCAAAATTGTACTATCTATTTGGTTAGCCTTGGAGTATGGGGAGGTCTTGCTATCTATAAATATAAAATTATGCCTCTTAAGCACATCTAATAGCACCTCCATGGATTCTAAGTTAGCTGTAAATCTACTTCCAGTGTGATTGTTTACATATTTTGCATCTGGAAACATACTTCTAACTTTTGATATCTTCTCCTCTATCACCTCTCTTGTGTCATCACTCTTTATAGTGTGCTCTTCAGGGTTTGCATGGTTTAGTGCCTCTAGAGGGAGATGGATTATATAGTTGCCCCTCGCCTTTTTTGCAAGCTCTGCACTTTGTGGATGAAAAGAGTTAGATGGAAAAATCGAGGGGGTAATTTTTAGATTTAGTGCCAAAAGTCTATTTAGCTGATGAGCCAATCCAATATCATCAATAACTATTGCTAGTTTTGGTTTTTTGAGTTTGCTCTTATCAATTTTTATCTCTCTATAGACATGCTCTTCTTGAATCTGATCAAGCACTCCATATTCGAGGTCTTCATTTAAAGCTAGATTCTCATCCTTTTGATCTTTTGGAGTGGGTGGCAAAATCTCTTTTACTCTATTCATATCATCCAAACTACCATGCCTTGAAAGATTTCTCTCTCTGCTTTTTGATAGCTCAGTTACTATACTTCTTTTGTTCTCTTCAATCATACTCTCAAGTCTAGTTATAAGCTCAAGGTTTCTCTCTTTTGTTCCATCGCTCTTTTTTATTTCGCTCTCTATCTTATCTTTTGGTATCTCTTTGTTTTCATGAAAATGAAAAAAGTAAAAATAGCTAAACACTCCACCAAGAAAAGCAAATAGAACAAATACAGATATGAGGATAAAAGGAATCTTGCCTTTTTTACTAGAATCCTTAGAGGTATTGTTCAAAAGCTCTATCTCACCTCTTGTCTAGTTTTATCTCAATTTCTAAAACATCAACATTTTGACTTTGACTGCTTGTAACTTTTATATCATCTATTGGGACATATTTTCTAATAACCTCTTCA
>JAABSR010000031.1 GCA_011390245.1 Campylobacterales bacterium | reverse complement strand
TGAGTTTGATACCCTCTCGTGAGCTAAAACTAGTTTTAATCTATCAGATGCCCTATTTGCACTACCGTTTTGATTTCCAAAAATCTTACTAAAAAAACTCATGAGAAGAGCCTTTTTAGAAACCCCTTCTTGCCTCTGATATCAGGAATCTCTATATCTTCGCCAAGAATTCTCTTTGAGATTCTCCTATAGGCTGCTGCAGAATCGCTTTTGTCATTATAGATGATTGGCTCACCCCTATTTGTAGAGCTAACAACCCCCTCATCTTCTGGGACTACACCTATTAGAGGTAGTGAGAGTATATTTAATACATCTTGCACAGATAGCATCTCTCCCCTCTCTACCATCTCGGGTTTAATTCTGTTGACTATAATATGTTTTATCACCTCAGAGCCATTTATTGCCTTTTCGCTTTTTGCATCTATTATCCCTATAACTCTATCTGCATCCCTTACAGAACTTACCTCAGGTGTTGAGATAATTAGTGCACGATCTGCCAAAAATATGGAGTGCTCAAAACCACTCTCTATCCCAGCTGGAGAATCTATGAAAATATACTCAAACTCTTTTTTTAGTTCATCAATTAGTGCTCTAACTTTCTTCTTGTCCAAAATATCTTTGTCTTTTGATTGGGATGCAGGAAGAAAATATAGGTTTTTTGTCCTTTTGTCGTTTATCAAGGCTTGTGAGAGATTGCAATCACCGCTCATAACATTTACCACATCATAGACTATGCGATTTTCAAGCCCCAAAATCATATCCAAATTTCTAAGCCCAATATCAAAATCAATTGCAACTACCCTTTTTCCCTCTCTTGCTAAACCAACTGCAAGATTTGCAGTAGTTGTTGATTTGCCTACGCCACCTTTACCAGATGTTATGGTGATTACTTCTCCCATTTTTTCCTCTTTTAGTTTTTATCTTTATCTACAATTTTATTTGCTTTAATCCATGGCATCATATCTCTTAGCTTTTTACCTGTTTGTTCGATTGGATGATTTGCTAGATTCCTTCTCTCACTATTCATTCTTGCATATCCAGCTTTTCTCTCCAAAATAAAATCTTTTGCAAATTTACCATTTTGAATCTCTTTGAGTATCTCTTTCATCTGCTTTTTTGATTCTTCATTTATAACTCTTGGGCCACTTACCATATCTCCATACTCTGCAGTATTTGAGATAGAGTATCTCATATCAGCAATTCCACCTTCAAATATCAAATCTACAATGAGTTTTGTCTCATGCAGGCACTCAAAATATGCCATCTCAGGTGGATAACCAGCTTCTGTTAAAGTCTCAAATCCAGCTTGAATTAGCGCACTAATTCCGCCACAAAGTACTGCTTGCTCACCAAAAAGATCAGTCTCTGTCTCATCTTTGAATGTTGTCTCGATGATACCGCTTCTTCCTCCACCAATCGCACTAGCATAAGAGAGAGCTACTTCTCTTGCCTTGCCACTTACATTTTGCTCTATAGCTATAAGATCTGGAATCCCTCCACCTCTTGCAAACTCACTTCTTACAGTGTGTCCTGGTGCTTTTGGAGCTATCATTATTACATCTATATCTGCTCTTGGTTTTATTTGGCCGTAATGGATGTTGAAACCATGAGAAAATGCCAAAGCAGCTCCGGCTTTCATGTTGTCCCTAATAGAGGCATTATAGACATCTGATTGAAGCTCATCAGGAAGTAAAATCATAACCACATCTGCCTCTTTTACAGCCTCGCTTACTTCTGCTACTTTAAAACCCTTTGCCTCTGCCTTGCTCCACGACTTACCACCTTTGTATAGCCCAATAGTAACATCTACGCCGCTATCTCTTAGATTCTCAGCATGTGCATGACCTTGGCTTCCAAAGCCACAAATACTTACCTTTTTACTTTTGATAATTGAAAGATCACAATCTTTATCATAATATACTGTCATTGCCATAATCTTGCCTTTTTTGTTGATTTTTGATTTACGCGATTCTATATCAAAGGTGCTTAGAACAGACTTTTTGCTAATATTTGGTAAATAAAAAAGAGGGATTATGAAGATATTTAAGATAGCTTTATTTATTATGAGCTTTTCTCTCACGCCCCAGTTATACGCGGAAGAGAGCAGCACAGTAATACAAGAAAAACACTATTTAAGTCAAGAGATGTTATCTTCTTTGGTTGATATTTTAACAACACAATCATTTATGGCTGAATTTGAGTTTGAAAAAAACAAAACAAGAACCAATGAACAAGGAATAGAGAATCTAGAAGACAGAATAGAGAGTATTATTGAAAACTTCTCTATGGCTATTACTGAGCTCTCAAAAAATCAACAAGAGAGTGCAAAAAGAGGCAATGAAAACACAAATATAAAAAATAATCTTGACCCAAAAGAGATAGAAAAGATTAAAAAAGATATTTCTGAAATAAAAAGAGCTTTAGTTGCTCTTAGCTCTAGGATAGAGAATCCAAAAGATACTCCAAAACCTAAACTCCTAGAGCTTGATGTTGATGAGTATATAATTGGAGTAGATATTTGTAACATAAAAGATGAGCCACAAGTGGGCGCAAAAACTATCTACACCTTAAAAAAAGGAGATAGAGTAAAGATTTTAGAGTGCAATAGATTTGGATGGTGTAAAATGGAGCGTGGTGGCTACATCGCAAAATACAAACTAGTAAAACAGTAAACAAAAAAGGATTTATACATGAAAGAACTCTATATTGAAGAGCTCTCAATAATAAAAAATAATCAAAAGATGCTTGATGAGATAAAGTTTATATTTGGAGAGATTTTATATCTTATAGATAATGAAATGCCTCATGTTAGAGAGGAGTTTTTAAGACTAAGGGAGATATTTTTAAAATCTAGAAAAGATATGAATTTCTCTTTGCAAGATGTCCTAAAAGATGAGGATATCGAATACACTGATGAGCTAGTAAAGCTCTTCTCTATGTATATGATTTTGATAAACATAATCGAAGAGAGGCATGAGGTTGATAGAGATAGTATCAATCTAAAAGATATGCTAGAGGAGCTAAAAGAGGAGGGCTTTGATAATGAAGACATCATAGATACACTTGCAAATATTACATTTTACCCAGTTTTCACTGCCCACCCTACAGAATCTAGAAGAAGAACATTTCTAGAAGCTCACCACGATATCAGCAAGGATTTGGATCTAATATTTCCTTTTGGCAATATGCAAGCAAAAGAGCATCTAAGGTATAGACTTTCACTACTGCTTCACACTTCACTTGTAAGAGATGAGAAAATAGAGGTTCTTTTTGAGCTTGATAATCTTCTCTACATAGCTGAGAGCTCAATCATGGAGGCAATAGTCAACACCAATAGAGAGGTTGAGGAGCTAACTGGAGGTGTGCTTCAAAACTCTCCAATAAAGCTTGGCAGCTGGATTGGTGGAGATAGAGATGGGAATCCTTATGTCACAAACAAAGTGATGACAAAAGTGATGAAGCTACAACACAACTCTATAATTGATACCTACATAAAAAAGATAGAGAAACTCACAAGAGAACTTTCAATATCAAGCGATATTTGCAAACCTAGTGATGAGCTTTTAGAATCTATAGAACATGATGCAGGCTATCTAAATAGCGATTCTATCAAGCTTTACAAAAAAGAGCCATATCGTGCTAAATTGACACTAATAAAAAAGAAGCTCAAAAATAGGCTTTTTGCTATAAACAGTAGCAATGAGATCGATTTTGTCTATTCAAAACCAGAAGAGTTCATAGAAGATATAGACATGATAATAAGGTCTATAAGCAACAACAATAGCAGAAACCTAAAAGAGCTAAGATCATTAGTCCTAAGCTGTGGTTTTCATCTAATGAAGTTAGACTTTAGAGAGCACAAAGATATGGTAAATGGTGCACTAAGTGAGATTTTTTCAATACTAGGCTATTCGGACAATGATTTTGCAACACTTAGCAAAGAAAAAAAACTTGAGATTATAGATTATGCCCTCTCAAAAGATAGGGTAGAGCTAGTAACTTTGCTAGATAAACTTACAAAAGAGAGTGCAAATGTAGCTGAGGCGTTCATGAAAATAGGCTGGGCAAAAGATAACTTTGGGGATGAAATAATAGATAGTTTTATTATCTCCATGACCCAAAGCTCTACTGATCTTTTGGCAGTGCTCTGGTTTGCAAAAAATTCCACTCTTTGGAGAAAGGGAGAGAATACAAAAATATCTATCACTCCACTTTTTGAGACTATTGAGGACTTAAGATTGGCTCCTGAAATCATAAAAGAGCTACACTCCAACAAACACTATAGAGCCTATCTTGAAGATAGAGATAACAATCAAGAGATAATGGTTGGCTATTCTGATTCTAGTAAAGATGGCGGAATGTTTACAAGTAACTTCTCTCTAAATAGAGCTATAAATATACTTATGGAGGAGCAGGAGAAGCTAAACCTAAAATTTAAACTATTTCATGGAAGAGGTGGAAGTGTAAGCAGAGGAGGAGGCTCTACGCTATCTGCCCTCTTAGCATCTCCGGCAAAAAGTGTAAGTGGATTTCTAAAAACGACCGAACAAGGAGAGGTGATAAGCTCAAAATATCTTCATCCAAAAATTGCCAAAAAGAACCTCACAAAAACTCTATCTATTTTGCTCAAAAAATCTATATACGATAGGTTTGACAAGAGAATAGATTGTGGCAAAAAAGATATGTATCAAGAGCTAATGAAAAAAATAAGCGATCAATCCCATAAAACATATAGAGATCTTGTCTATGAGAGTGAGGGCTTTATGGGTTACTTCAAAGAGGCGACTCCAATATTTTTCATCCAACATCTAAATATTGGCTCTAGACCATCAAAGAGAAAAGATACCAACAGAGTAGAAGATCTAAGGGCAATCCCTTGGGTTTTTTCTTGGACTCAAAATAGGACAATAATAACAGCATGGTATGGTGTTGGGAGTGGGCTAGAGTTCCTAAAAGGCAAAGATAGGGAGCTTCTAAAAGAGTGTTATAAAGAGTGTCCATTTTTTAAAGCAACTATTGACAATGTAGCCCAAACCCTCCTAAAAACAGAGATGGAGATAGCAAAACTATATAATAAGTTTGCAACAGATACCAAAGCAAGAGATGCTATATGGAACAAAATTGAGGGAGAGTTTTACAAAACGGTTGAAAATATACTTTATGTAAGAGGCGAGAGCAATCTATTAGAAAATGAGGATCACCTAAGGCAATCAATCCTCCTAAGAAAGCCATATCTCACCGCTCTAAATATGTTCCAAATTGAGCTTATCAAAAAATATAAAGCATCA
Organism: Campylobacterales bacterium; assembly: GCA_011390245.1. Taxonomy (GTDB): domain Bacteria; phylum Campylobacterota; class Campylobacteria; order Campylobacterales; family JAABSR01; genus JAABSR01. The sequence goes on along the minus strand of JAABSR010000031.1, from coordinate 7,938 downwards.
ACTTATGCAGAACAAAAAGAGAGAATCATCAAGCAGATAAGCTCCACAATAGTTGGTATCGCACAAGGGATTAGAAATACTGGTTAATTTGAGTGGATTTAAAGATTTTTTGCATATAATCTGTGTAAAACCAGCAAGAAACTTATATATTATAGATAATAAAAGGGATTTTCATGAATGAAGATATTCTAAAAAAGATAAAGTCGCTTCCACCTATGCCAGAAGCTGTTCAAAAGATTCAAGTGATTTGCAATAGTCCAGATTCGTCTATTTCAGATCTTATTGATGTGGTAGAAAAAGACCCTTCTTTGACTGCAAATCTGCTAAAAGCTGCAAACTCTCCGCTCTATGGCTTTAGCAGAGAGATAACTACAGTATCTCAAGCAGTATCTCTTTTTGGCATGGCAACTGTGAAAGGTTTTGCGATAGCAAGTGCTGTAAAAAGTAGCTTCAAAATGGACTTAGCACCCTATGGCATAAATGCTGCTAACTTTATAAGAATCTCTGAGCTTCATAATAGTTTTATAGTTAGATGGTTCAATAAAGTTGATAGATCAATGCTAAATATTTTAGCCCCTACATCATTTTTGCTTGAAATTGGGATGGTGGTGATTGCAGATCATGTCAAAAGGATTGGCAAAGAGGCAGAGTTTTTAAATGATATCAAAGAGTCTGAAGATACTCATGAGGTTGAGATAAACCATACAGGAACCTCTAGAGCTCAAGTGGCTGCTTATATTTTTGAGCACTGGAATTTTGAAAACCTAATGGTAGAATCGATGAAAGCACTAGAGAATATAGACAAAGTTGAAGATGAAGCAAAAAAATATGCTTATCCTCTACTTGCTACAAAGGCTCTTATTGGATTTTATGAACAATTTACAGAGGAGAGGGTTGAGAAGGCTAAAGCTATAGTCGCCAAAGCAAAACTTGATGAGAAACTCTTTCTAGCCACTGTAGAGCTACTAAACAAATCACAAAAGTGATTACTCCTTATGAAGAATTTGCTTCCAAAATCACAAAAGATGTTTTGGAAGATGAGCTACTAGAAGAGGAGAAGAAAATCCTTGAAGAGCTAAAATCTATCAAGGTTTTAAGAGAGAAAAAAGGGATAGTATCTCTACTCCCAGAGTATGTCATAGGCAGAGTTGATATCGGCAGAGATGGCACAGGATACCTAGATATATTTGATTCATCAAAAAGGGATCTTATAGTTGAGAGAAGGGATCTAAAAGGCTCAATAAAGGGTGATATTGTTGTTGCTAAAAGCACAAAAAGAAGAAGAGGTAGAGAGAGTGCAAAGATAATCCATCTCTTAAAAAGAGAGAAGAGTTTTACTATATGCTTTACAGAAAAGATAAAAAGAGAGATAGTTGGACTAGATATCAAAACTAAAGCCGCAATAGAGCTAAAATCCTCACAAAAATCACTAAAAAATCTCCCTCCAAAAACCATCCTAAAAGTAGATAGCAGTAGTGGCGAGATATTGGAAGTTCTTGGAGTATTAGATGATGCATTAGTAGATGAGAAGATATCTTTAGCACTTTTTAACAAAACAGAGGAGTTTGACAAGGGAGCAGAGGAGCAGGCATTAACTTATGGAGATTTTGTTGACAAGGAGATGTATAGCAACAGAATCGATCTAACCTCTTTGCCATTTTGCACAATTGACCCAGTTACTGCAAAAGATCATGATGATGCTATCTATTTTGATACCAAAAACCACACTCTATATGTCGCCATAGCTGATGTAAGCGAATATGTAACTCCAAATAGCCTCTTAGACAAAGAGGCACGCAAAAGAGGTTTTTCTATCTACTTGCCTCACAAATCAATACCAATGCTCCCAAGAGCTTTGAGTGAGAATATCTGTTCACTCAAAGAGGGTGAAGTGAGGTTGGCTTTTGTTTTCAAGATAAAACTTCACAAAAGAACTCTAAAACCTACAAGTGAGGAGCTATTTGAAGCGATTATCACGCCTAAAAGAGGATATAGCTATGAGAGAATTGATAGATTTTTGGATGGCGAAGAGGATATTGAACACTCTATAGGAGAGTTTCTGCACCCACTTTTTTCTCTTACTTCAAAACTTAGAAAAAAGAGGCTAGAGAGTGGATATGACTTCTTTAGCGATGATCAAGTTATGCTTTTAGATAAAAATCAAGAACTCATAGAGGTAAAAAGAGAGAAAGAGACTCCCTCACACTCTCTGATAGAGGAGTGTATGCTTTTGGCAAACACCTCTAGTGCAAAGATGATAAAAGATGGCGGAATTTTTAGAATCCATCAAGAGCCAGATGATAAAAAGATCACTATACTTTTGGATGATTTGGCACTTATTGGCATCTACCCAAAAAAGAGCAAAAGCCTACATGGGCTAATACAAGCTATCCAAAAAGAGGCAGAAAATCTAGGCATAAGAGAAGATGTAGATAGGATGATTATAAGATCTCAAAACCAAGCACTCTATAGTGCTCAAAATTGTGGACATTTTGGTTTGGGATTTGAAGCTTATACACATTTTACTTCACCCATTAGAAGATACTCTGACCTGATACTTCATAGACTCTTAAAGAGTATTATCAAGGATTCTAGAGAGAGGGATTTTATTCTAAAACAGATAGAGAGTGTTGCTTCTGAGATTAGCACACTAGAGAGAGAGGTGGCAAAAGTTGAGTGGGATTTCAAAGATAGAAAATATGCAAGATGGGCAGAAAAAAATATAGGAGCAGTCCTAAAAGGCGTAGTGGTTGATAGCAAAAGTATGCCTCTTGTAAAGATAGCAGAAAAGATAGATGGTGCTAGAGTTTTCATAAGAGGCCACAATGAGCTTGAAAGACTACATAGAGTAAGGGTTAAGATAGTAGATTCTGATATTGCAACTGCTAGGATAGAGGGTGTGTTAGTGGAGGTTTTGGATCATGGCATATATAGCTAAAAGATTTGGGGCAAGCAGAAGAGATCTTGATTTGATCATACAAAAAGGCGATATCCCAAATGCTATTTTTTTGTATGGAGAGTGTGAATTTTTTGTCTCTCAATATGGAGAGAGCGTTGCGAACACAGTAGCTAGTAGAGATGATCAGTATAGATTCTACTTTGGGGAGTATGATTTTGAGAGCATCAAAAATGTCCTCTCTCAATCCTCCCTTTTTGGCGACAAGAGTCTAGTTCTGCTAAAAGCACAAAAGCCTCCAACCAAAAATGAACTCTCTAGTCTAATATCTCTAGTAGATAAAAATAGAAGCAACTTCTTTATCTTTGAACTATACAAAAGCCCTACAAAATCACAAGGCGAATACTCAAAGGCTTGCAGAGATGTTGAGGCTACATTTAAAAGCGAAAAAGATTGCACCTATAGTGTGAGATTTTTTCTACCAAACTATAGAGAATCTATTGAGATCTTGAAAAATAGAGCCACAAGCCTAGAGATAAAAATAAGCGAACACCTGCTAGAGCAGATGATAATAATGCAAGATAACAATATCGCACTTGCCTATAATGAACTTGAGAAACTAAAGATTTTGGATAAAGAGATAGAAGCAAAAGATATAAACAACCTCTGCTTTGGGCTAGGTAGTGTCTCCATTGAGGAGCTAATACTAAAAATCATAAATGACAACGATATGATGCTCTATGTAAGCAGGGTTTTGGATGAGGGAGTTGAGGAGGTTATGATTATTAATGCAATCACTTCATTTTTTGTCCAGCTCCTCACATACCACTCATACATCAAAACTCATGGCAATATAGATGTCTATGAGATAACTGGAATTAGAAACCTACCAAAGCACATATACGAGAGAAATGCAAATCTCTCTATAAAATACAAAGAGAGGGACTATCTAAAAATAATAACTCACCTAAACTCCTCCTCTTTGGCTTTAAAGCAACACAGTGGAGATAAAAACTCTATATTCCTCTCCAGTTTAATAAAGCTTAAAGAATATTTGAAGTAAAATTTGTGCCCTAAATTTTAAACCTTGCTCCAAGATTCTATTTTGGGGCGAAAATCATAAGGAGATTTTTTGAGAGTAAGAAGTTACGAAACTATGTTTATTCTTAAGCCAACTTTGAGTGCCGAAGAGTGTGCAGCAAAGATTGAGGCTATAAAGAACATTATCACGACCGCTGGTGGTGAGATAGATGCTACTACAGATATGGGTATTAGGCCTCTAGCTTATGAGATAGAGAAGCAAAAAAGAGGTTACTATTATGTCATCTACTTCAAAACAGATGCCCAAAATATAACAGAACTAGAGAGAAACTATAGAATCAACGAAGATATTATTAGATTTATAGTTATCAAATATGAGTCAAAAACTGAGCAAAAAGCTTGGCAAGCTATGGTAGATAAAGCAAATAAAAAAGTAGCTGATAAAAAAGAAGAGATGAGCGAAAAAGTTGAAAAAGTTGAAAAAGTTGAAGAGATAGAAAAGAGCGAAGAAGCACCTGCACAGTAGGTTAGGAGCATTATGTACAACAAAGTAATCTTGGTAGGAAATCTTACAAGAGATATTGAGCTTAGGTATTCAGGCACTGGCACTGCAATAGCAAAAAGTGCAATAGCTACAAATAGAAAATACAAAAGAGCTGATGGTACACAAGTTGATGATACTTGTTTTATTGATATCACTCTTTTTGGAAGAGCTGGTGAGATTGCAAATCAATACCTAAAAAGAGGCTCAAAGATTCTAGTTGAGGGCAGGTTGCAGTTTGAACAGTGGAGTGACCAAAATGGCAATAAAAGAAGCAAGCATTCTGTAACTGTAGAGAGTATGCAGATGCTTGATAGCAAAGGTGGTGCTCAAGATAGCGGCTATCAAAACTATGACAACTCTTCAAGTGAAAACAGCTCATACAGTGCTGGGGGTAGTGATAACTATTCACAAGAAGATAGATCAAGCGGTTTTGCTGGAAGCTCACAAAGAGCAAGCAAAGATAGTAGCACCAAGATCCCAGAGATAGATATAGATGATGATGAAATACCATTTTAGATAAGGAAAGATAATGGCTGAAAGAAAAAAATATACAAAAAGATATTGTAGATATACTGAGATGAAGATCGATTATATCGACTACAAGGATGCAAATCTTCTAAGACATACTCTCTCTGAGAGATTTAAAATTATGCCAAGAAGATTGACAGGTAACTCTAAAAAGTGGCAAGAGAGAGTGGAGAGAGCCATAAAAAGAGCTAGGCACATGGCGTTGATCCCATATATTAGCGATAGAAACTCTGTCGTAGAAGATAGAAGATAGATTACTATTTTGAAAATTTTACTTATGAGGTTACTACTTGGTAACCTCATAAGCTCCTCTTTGCTTACCTGCTTTTTTTAATAACTTTGCTACAATTGAGTTAATCTATTCAAATAAAAAGGACAAAAAATGTCTGCTACTCTAAAGAATATAGAAAAGACCTCAAAAACACACCTCAACAATATAATGCAAATCGCCGTCTTTTCATTAAATGACAAAAATCACTACGGCATAAATGTCTCTAAAATTCGCTCCTTTGAAGATTACAAAAGATATAAACTAACTAGAAACAACACAGTAAATTCTGAACTTCTTGATGGATACATAGAGTATCAGCACAAAATAATACCAGTTTTGAATATAGAGAAGTGGCTAGGCATAAAAAGAGATGAAAATGAATACTATATATATTTAGTATGTGAATTCAATAAATACACTGTAGCTTTTCCAATAAAAAGTATCGATAATATCTACAACATCGAGACATCAAATCTTCAAAAACCAGATGCATACTTTTCAGTTATCACATACAATACAGTTATTGAGATAAATGGGATAGATGAGACATGCCTTGTTTTGGATGTTGAGAGATTACTTCATGATACTTTTGGAGAGGATATCTCAATAGGAGAAGAGCTATTTCCTGAGATCACAAGAAAAGAGGTTTTGGTAGCTGAAGATAGCAGAATCGCTCAAGAGATTGTAAATGAGATCTTGAAAAAAACTCATCTAAAATTTACTATTTTTGGTGATGGAAAAGAGATAATTGACCATATAGAATCGCTCAAAGATGAAGAGATAGAAAATATTGGTCTTATAGTCTCAGATCTTGAAATGCCAAGAAAAGATGGGTATCAAGTTTTAAAATACATAAAAGAGACTCCTAGAACAAAACATATCCCAGTGGTGATAAATAGTTCAATGTCCAATAAGGGAGTAGATACAAAGACAAAATCTATGGGGGCTAGTGGTTTTATTGCCAAAACTGACCCTGAAAAGTTTGTAGAGATGCTTGGTAAATATATCTTAAGAGACTAAGAACTCCGCACCTTCCAAAAAGAAAAACAAAGCTTAAAACACTCGTAAGTTTGCCATCGCAAAAGAGAAGCAAATTGCACTCTTTGAAGTAAATCAGATGGCTGGAATCTTGCCCTTTGAGAGAGAAGATGTGTGAGATAGCACATAAGTGCAAATTTAAAAAATAAAAGAAACAATATATCTCTTTTGCTGGCGTAGCTTAAGTGGTAAAGTGCCGGGCTTCAACCCCGGGGAGGCAGCTCCGCATGCGGGTTCGAATCCTCATCCCCGCTCCAATAAAGTTGCTAAGATGGGGGATTTTTTGGCAAAAAAGCTCTATAGTGTAGGTTTTCATAGAGTAAAGACATTTATCCAAGAGAACAGATCTATCATAAAAGAACACCTCACAAAACCTTCACTTTTTGAGTACTCAAAAATATTTGGCAATGCGATTTATGAGCTAAAAATCAAAGAGTTTTTAGAGACTTTCAAAATCCACAAGCAGATATCCTACTCCCTAGAGATCATAAGCTATTTCAAATCTTTGAGTTTTGTAGAAAAGACGATAGAAAATATCGGTGCAAATTCACTAGCGGCAGATTTTCCAAAGATCGACAAGAGGGCTTTGCTCTATGTGATAGTGTATGTTTTGAGCGAAAAATCAAATGATATTGAGATTGAGAGATCACTCTTTCCCATCTTTGACACCAAACCCCCACCAAACCCCCTATTTATGGCAAAGTGCAAAAATTATCTGCACCGATTTTCACAACAATATCTTTTTGATTGGTTTTGAATTTGTTTTAGTGGTAGTTTAGTTTATAGTAGGTGCCCTTCTAGTTCATCTTTTGTGCTGATGTTTTTAAGCTTGGGTATTTTTAAGAACTTATGAATATCTCTTCCTAGTTTTAATTTATCTTTTTGATTTGTGTGATTTGATTTCATATAGAATATCTCATCATCAATTTTTATTTTAGATACCTCTAGTGAGTTTAAAGCTTCTTTGATTCTATCTGGGGTAATAATCTCTTCTTGAAATGATTTTGAGTTTTTAAGTCTTATCTCTAAATCTCTCTCAATCATAAATGCTATAAAACATACTATAAAGTGTGCTTCTATTCTACTCTCTTTATAGTGATATATTGGTCTTGTGTCAAATGTTGATTTTAAGACCCTAAAGGAGTCTTCTATCTTATAAAGATTGTGATAGTTATCTATTATCTCTAAAGCATTCAGTGTAGTTTTTGAAGTGGTGATTGCATAAAAGCCATCATATGATTTATCTCTTTTTATCTTTATCCAATCTAGTCCCATAGTGAAGTTTTTACAGTTATCCTCTTTGGTCTCTTTGTGTATATACTTTTTAAAGCTTTTTGTTTGAGTAATTAGAGATTTTTGATTTTCTTGTATTATTGTGTTTGCTTTTTCTAATCCTCTGTATCTATCATACATATCTTTTTTGGCTCTTTTTTCACTATATGTGCAAACAAGCTTCTCTTTGAGTGTTATCTCTTTATTTTCATATGTTATCTCTCCAGTTGCTTTATCTCTTTTTATCTCTTGTTTGTATTTTATTTTATTGTCATAATCTTTGACATAATAGGCATAGAGTCCATCTTCACTCTCTTGTGTCTCTATTATATTTGTATAGTTCTCTCT
>JAABSR010000003.1 GCA_011390245.1 Campylobacterales bacterium | reverse complement strand
GATGAAAAGAGTATCCTAGAGACGATCACCATGATGAACAACAATCCAAATATCGATGGGATACTAGTCCAGCTCCCACTTCCAAAACATGTAAATACTCAAAAAATCATAGAGGCTATCGACCCCAAAAAAGATGTAGATGGTTTTCATCCTTGCAATGTTGGAAAGATGGTAATTGGTGCAAATACTTTTAAGCCTGCAACTCCACTAGGTGTGATGTTACTACTTGAAGAGTATGGGATAGATATAGAGGGCAAAAATGCTGTTGTAATAGGAGCTAGCAATATAGTTGGAAAACCAATGTCTATGATGCTTCTAAATGCAAATGCCACTGTAGAAATTTGTCACATCTACACTGATAATCTAAAAAGTCATACACTAAAAGCTGATATATTGATAGTTGGTGTTGGCAAGATCGATCTTATTAGAGAGGATATGATAAAAGATGGAGCTGTAGTGGTTGATATTGGGATAAATAGAAACTCAAAAGGTGAGATAGTTGGTGATGTAGATTTTCAAAATTGCTCTAAAAAGTGCTCGTACATCACGCCAGTGCCTGGTGGCGTAGGACCTATGACTATTGCTTCACTTCTCCAAAACACTATAAAAGCTGCAAAAGCTAGATTGTAACTTCAAGGATAACTAAAAAATGGAAAGATCTATAAATCTGTTAAAAAAACTATACCACTTCTCAAATAGCTGGACAGGGACTATTATCATTGTCTTGCTCATTATATTTTTTGTTGCACAAGCTTTTGTGATACCTAGTGGCTCCATGAAAAGCACAATGCTCATAGGAGATCATCTCTTTGTGAAAAAGTTTGCTTATGGTGTCTCTACTCCTAGGATTCCATGGATTGAAGTGCCTATCATGACAGATTTTGATGACAATGGTCATGTGATTGAGGGAGAGAGACCAAAAAGAGGTGATATAGTTATTTTTAGGTTTCCAGAAGATGAGCGAATCCACTATGTCAAGAGATGTGTAGCAGTTGGTGGGGATGAGGTGCTTTTTGCAAAACAGAAGCTCCTAATACATCCAAAAGAGGGAGATGATGCGATAGAGGAGATTTTTGGAGATGTGGAGACTATGGAGATAGCTGGTAAAAGATGGGCTATAAATCCATACGCAAAAAAACATGTTGGAGTCCAGTATGAAGATGGGCATGGCTCTTTTGAGCAGATGATACAGTATCTGCAGTATAGTCAAAACCTACCAATGCAGCCAGTAAAAACAGAGCAATTTGATGCCTTCTATGCAAAAATAGATGATGATAACTTTTTTATGGTCGGAGACAACAGAGATCATAGTAATGATAGTAGATTCTGGGGTCAAGTCCCATACAAATACATAGTAGGTAAACCTTGGTTTATCTATTTTAGTTGGGATGATGACTACAAAATAAGATGGAGTAGAATTGGAAAAAGTATTGATACTATAGAAGAGGAGATGCAAAGTGGCAATTTTACTAGGGAGTTTTAACACTTGAGCGAAAAAGAGATATTGCAGATTCTCTCTATGATTCTTGCTCTTATGGTGGCAATCATAGGGCATGAAATCATGCATGGAGTAGCTGCAAAAAGATATGGTGATGATACTGCAAAAAATGAAGGAAGACTCTCCATAAACCCTATAAAGCATATAGATCCAATAGGGACTATTTTAGTGCCTGCTATACTCTTTTTTGCTTCTGCTCCATTTCTCTTTGGCTGGGCAAAACCTGTGCCTGTAAATATCTCAAAAGTTATCCAAAATGGTGGCTACTTTGGTGCGATAGTAGTAGCTTTAGCTGGTATTGCTTTCAACTTCTCACTAGCTCTTGGTGCTGCTTTTACACTCGGGATAGTTGATTTACAAAGTGGTATAGATGTTTTTATTGCCTATTTTTTGGTAAATCTAGTTATCTACAATATAGTGCTTGGGATTTTTAATCTATGGCCTATACCTCCACTTGATGGTTCTCAAGCATTAGGTTATCTCTCTTTGTGGTTTGGAAATAGAACTATTCCTCAATTTTTCAACAAAATAGAGAGATATGGGATGATTATACTTATTGCAATACTTGCTACACCACTTTCAGCTATCTTTTTTATGCCTGTAGCATATATAGTAAATCTATTGCTTAGTTAAAGCTTATGAATGTACTCATAACTGGTGGGGCAGGATATATTGGTAGTCATGTAGCAAAGAGGTTGCTAGAGAGTACAGAGTTTGAGCTTACCATCATAGATAACCTCTCAAATGGTAGCCTAAAATCACTAGAGGTGCTAAAAACTATAAGAGATTTTGAGTTTATAGAGCTTGATTTGTGTGAGAAAAAAAGAGTTGAGATGGTGCTAAAAGATCATAAAATAGATGCTATTATTCATCTTGGAGCATCTGTAGAGGTTCTAGAATCTATAAAAAATCCACTCAAATACTACACAAACAATACAATAAATACGATCAATTTAATAGAATCTGCCCTAAGTGCAAAAGTAGAGAAGTTTTTATTTTCAAGCAGTGCTATAGTCTATGAAGATAGGGAGGATTTTCCACCTGAGGGTATGGATGAAGAGTATCCTCTAAATCCACTAAGCCCTTATGGTGCTAGCAAACTTATGAGTGAGCAAGTCTTAGTGGATGTTGCAAAAGCTCATCCCTCTTTTAAGTATGTGATTTTTAGATATTTCAATGTCGCAGGTGCTGATATAAACTATGAAGATAATAGACTAAGACCTAGAATTGGTCAATCATCAAAAAATGCCACTCATCTTATAAAAATAGCTTCAGAGTGTGCAACAAAAAAGAGAGAAAAGCTAGAGATTTATGGAGATGATTTTCCTACAGATGATGGAACTGGTGTTAGAGACTACATACATGTAGATGATGTAGCAGATGCTCACATAAAAGCCCTAGAGTACCTAAAAACCAAAAATAGTGATATATTCAATCTAGGGTATGGAGAGGGCTACTCTGTAAAAAGTGTAGTAGAAGTGTTCAAAAATATGGCAAGTAGAGAGATAAAAGTAGATATAGTGCCTAGAAGATGTGGAGATCCAGCAAAATTGGTGGCTAATAGCAAAAAGATAAGAGATAAAATGGGATGGATTCCAAAATATGACAATCTAGAGCTAATTTGCAAAAGTGCTTATGAGTGGGAAAAATTAAATGGGGAGTAGTTATGAGATATTTTATAGGAAGTGATCATGCTGGTTTTAATATCAAACAAAATGTGATAGAGATGTTAGAATCTAGAGGGCATGAGGTTTTTGATTTGGGGCCAAAAGATAACAATAGAGTTGATTATCCTGATTTCGCCAAAGAGGTGTGCAAAAAGGTAGTGGAAGATTCTGGCTCATTTGGTGTGCTAATATGTGGTAGTGGAATTGGAATGAGTATTGCTGCAAATAAGATAAATGGGATTAGAGCTGCACTTTGCACTGATGCTTATATGGCAAAAATGACAAGAGCACATAATGATGCAAATGTCTTGTGTCTTGGTGAGAGAGTTACTGGGCTAGGCGTTGTGGAGAGCATTATTGAAGCGTTTTGCTCTACAGAGTTTGAGGGCGGCAGACATGCTTGCAGGATTGGCAAGATAGAATAAAAATATTTTGGAGGGTGTGAATGTTTTTTGAGTGGCTTTTTTTTACTGCTTTGATTCTTTTTGTCACCTATATGATTATTCGAGTTTTTTTCTACAAACATGTTGCTGAAAAAGAGGAGAAGAACTCTGCTGTTATGAAGTTAACACTTCAAGAGGCTGAGATATTGATAAGAAAACATCAACTCCAGCTACAAAGAGCACTAGGAAATATTGATATCCTAACAGATGAACTAAGCAATCTCAAAAATGAACTAAAGCTTATCAAACAGAGAAACTCACAATATCGTCTAGAGAGTGAAAAACACAAAACAAGAATAAAAGATTTAGAGCAAAAAATCGAAGCACTTCTCTAAAAGAGTGCAAATTTTCCTCAAGCAATAGCATCAAGCACCCCTGTCTTTCGCTAGTTTGACGAAAAAACATTATAGATCTTGACTTTAATCGTCAAAAGTGGTATATTTTCATCTTTTTAGGAGAAATGATGAACTATGTACTTTTTAGATCTGTAGGAACCAAAGAGACTCTTGCAGAGCAAGAAAACCTTATTTGTGATTATGTCTCTTCTGCAAAAATTAAAATCGATTCTATCTTCACTGAGTTCTCTTCACTTACAAAAGAGCTAGATTTAAGAGATGAAATAAAAGCTTTCATGGATAATCTAAAAGATTACGATAAGCTCATTTTTTATGATCTTTGGTCGCTTAGCTCAAATGCAGATGAGCTTGTCAAAATGTTTACCTGTCTTTTCAAAAAAAATATAGATGTCTATATTGTCAAAAAAAGAGTAGTGGTAAACAAAAATAGCTCAAGCTATCTTGTGGTCGGGATGATAAATGAGATTAGAGAGATGAACATAGCAGAGAAAAACGATAGAACAAATGGCAGACCAAAGGGAAGTATCTCAAAATCAAAATTTGATGATTTGAAAAATGAGATAATGGTAATGCTTCAAAATGGTGATAATGTTAGTGAGATATCAAGAAAACTAGATGTAAATAGAAGCTCACTAAAAGATTTTATCAACTCAAGAGGCCTAAAAGAGCTTGCTTCAAGAGCAAAAAATGTAGCAAAACTAAAATATGACAAAATTTCTGGGACTATCAAGATACTAGAATCTATAGAGTGTCCATTTCAAAAAGAGAAAGAACAGAAAAAATTAAATTCAAGGAGTTCTACATGAGTGTAGAAGAAAATTCTTCACAAACATCTTCCAAAAGGGAGAAAGCCAAAGCCTATCTTAAGAGATGGCTACCATATTATGATAAGCGATACATTGTTTTTGCGATTATTTCAATAATTAGTCTTAGTGTGCCATTTATAAGGATAAATGGAAACCACATATTCTTGCTATCATTTGACCACAAGCAGTTGCACCTTATGGGTGTAGCTTTTGATATGCAAGAGCTATACCTAATGCCTTTTTTGCTTATGCTGATGTTTTTGGGTATATTTTTTATAACAACTTTAGCAGGTCGTGTTTGGTGTGGATGGGGCTGTCCTCAGACTATTTTTAGGGTTATCTATAGAGATTTGATTGAGACAAAACTACTTGGGCTAAGAAGTAACTTCTTCAACAAACAAAAAGAGCCTGATATGTCAAAGATAGAAAACAAACTCAAAAAGGCACTAGCTATTCTGATATGGTCTGCTCTATCTTTGGTTGCAGCTTCAAATTTTCTATGGTATTTTGTGCCTCCTGAGGACTTTTTTGTATATATTGCAAATCCTGGTGAGCACACCGTGCTCTTGACATTTTTGCTGGTTTTGAGCCTTTTTCTTATTTTTGATGTCATCTTTATAAAAGAGAACTTTTGTGTCTATATATGCCCATATAGCAGAGTTCAGTCAGTACTTTATGATAACAACACCATAATGACTGTGTATGACTATAACAGAGGTGGAGAGATATACAAAGACAATGGTGAAAAGATGTGGAAAAAACCTCCAGAGGGAGAGTGCATTGGATGCGAGTCTTGCGTTAAGGTTTGCCCTACTCATATTGATATCAGAAAAGGTATGCAGCTTGAGTGTCTAAACTGTCTTGAGTGTGCTGATGCATGTACAAAAGTTATGGCTGCTTTTGAGAAGCCATCTTTAATATCTTGGACATCTCCAGATGCAATCAATACAAAAAAGGGCGTAAAATATTTTAGATTTGCTACAATAGCATATATTGGAGCTTTACTTATTGTTGTGGGTGGATTGATTTTCATGAGTGGCAAAAAAGAGAATATGCTCTTAAATATCAACAGAACAACAGAACTATATAGTGTAAAACCAAATAATATAGTAGAAAATAGTTATGTATTTTTGTTTCAAAATACAGACAATAGTGATCATGAGTTCTATTTTGAGATAGTAAATAGAGATGATATCAAGATAGTTAGGCCAGATGAGCCATTTTTGCTTGAAGCTGGAGCTAAACGCAAAAAGATAGTAACTCTTTCTACAGACAAAGTGCTAGCAGAAGATAGCAGAAAAGATACTCCTATACATATAGTGATAAGATCTTATGCACTAGATGCAAAAGATGTTATCTCAGTAGAGAGAGAATCTGTCTTTTTTTATCCAAGAAAAGAGAAATGACAAAAAAGAAAAATAGATAGAGAGGCAATAGCCTCTCCTTTTAGGATATAAAACATGTCACTAATCACAATCTCAAAAAATAGCTACTTTAATAATCTAAGAATCATAGAAGAGAGAGTTGGAGGCAAAGAAAAGATTGCTGTAGTGCTAAAAGATAATGCCTATGGTCATGGACTCCTAGAGTGTGCAAAGCTAGCCAATGAATATGGAATCAAAACTGCAATAGTTAAAAATCTAAGAGAAGCTAAAGAGATATCACATCTTTTTGATAAAATCTTGATACTTTTTGGAACCACTTTTGAGCAAAATAGCAAATATCACTACATAATAAACTCCAATGAGATTCTAGAGACTATTCCAAAGGGTACAAATGTAGAGCTAAAAGTAGATAGTGGAATGCACAGAAATGGAATCATGCCCCATCAATTAGAAGAGGTTTTTGAGAGCATTTCAAAACTTGGATTGAGATTAAAAGGGGTGATGACACACTATAGAGGTGGTGATGATTTAGGAAGTGAGCTTTTTTGGCAGATAAAAAATTTTGAAGAGATAAAAAACAGAAGTGAAAATCTAGCTTCAAAGTATGGTTTTAAAGAGATAAAGTACCACGCTTCAAGCTCCTCAGCTCTTTTTCGCCAAAAAAGCATAGAGGATGATTTTGTGAGAGTTGGAATATCAACTTATGGTTATTTGGAGCTAGATGAGATATTCAAAGAGCCGCCCCTTGAGCCAATTTTGAAGCTATATGCTCACAAAATCTCTACAAGATTCCTAAGAAGTGGAGCAAGAATTGGATATAGTGGAGTAAGCAGGCTTGAAAAACCTGAACAAATCTCAACTTATGACATAGGTTATGGGGATGGCTTTTTTAGATTCAAAGAGGGTCAAAACTACATCTTGCCTGAAGGTGAGAAACTGCT
The DNA here is from genome assembly GCA_011390245.1 of Campylobacterales bacterium. Taxonomy (GTDB): domain Bacteria; phylum Campylobacterota; class Campylobacteria; order Campylobacterales; family JAABSR01; genus JAABSR01. The sequence continues at coordinate 29,954 of JAABSR010000003.1, read as the reverse complement.
TCCTAGAGTAAGCATGGATTCTTTTGGTGCAATAAGTACAAAAGAGAAAATACTACTTTTTGAAGATGCAAAAGTAGTAGCAAAAAAATTTGGAACTATATCTTATGATGTTCTATCAAAGCTCTCACCTTTTATTCAAAGAGAGATAGTAGATTAAGCTTCTCTGTTTTTCAAAAAAAGCTCTATTTGAACTATATTTGTCAAAAAAGTCTGATCTAGATAGTGGATATTCCCAGCACTCTTTTCAACAAGAACACACCTCTTCCAGCTCAAAAGATCCAAAAAGAGCGACTTAGAGGTTTTGTATATATAATTTTTTCTATCGCTATCTAGTGTTTCAAAAGGTGTATTTTCCATAATACTAACCAATGCCGTAAGCGAATAGCCTATATCTCTAAATTCATATATTGTATTTATCATCTTGGAGTAAACTCCAAAAAATCTCTCTATTTTGTCATATAACTCTCTACTTAGTGTGTCATTTACATAAAATATATCACTCATCTCGCTCTCTATCTCATCTAAATCAGTCAAAAGTTCATGATCTATTACTGTGCTTTCAAAAAGCTCTTTTGAGCTTATAGCTTCTTGAGGTATGTCTGATTTGACATCACAAGCACTTTCTACATCCAAAAAGAGTCCAATATCGCCATCACAATCTAGACTATCTTCATCACTCAGAAGATCTTTTCTTTTGCCAAAACTCTCAACTAGATATTTTAGATTTTCCTCCAAATCAATAGTGCAAGCAGCTAAATCCTCTAGCGTGAGATCGCTTTTGCAAAATAGATCGCTCTCCCATGAGCCAATATTCTCTATTGAAGAGATCATTATCTCCCTAAAGCTATTATCTTTCTCTATCAATCTTCCAAAGTCATTATCTTCCAAGAGAACTATGATAGAGACCATAAATGAGATAATATCAGCAAAAACATCTTCATTTTTTATCATCTCTTTGTACTTGTAGAGTGCTCTTGCTGCCTCTATTGACAACTCCAAAGAGGTAGGGTTTTTTATATATTTCAAAACTGATCTATATAGCTCAAAATACCTAAACCTAATCTCATCTGAATCTATTATGCCCTCATCCCTTAAGGATATAAGCCTATTATATTTATCAATATTTTGCTCATAAATAGATGGATAGAAATGTGCACCACCCACATTTGTTGAGTTTTGAGTGTAGCTATATTTTGTTTCAAAAGCCAAAAACGCCCTCTTGCCAATCTCTTTAAAAATAGTCTCTATTTTATATACTGATCTAATATCTGAGTTTAGATAATCAAAAATCTCTCTATCTATTTGAACCAAAAAACTCTTCTTTGTACATCCGCTTTTACCCTTATTTCTCTGCACAATGTAGGCAAAATAGCAATTTTCGCTCTCTAAAGATAGTGCTTCAAAATAGTTTGTATTTTTATGGCTATGCTCATAAATTATAGAGCTTTCAATATTTTTTAGAGGGTTTCTCTCCCATACTCTTATCTTCTCATATAGATTTTCCAAGTTGATAGCTCTATCTTCTAGGAAAAAAGATATAGGGTTATTATTTGAGCTAAAATTTCTTCTGCCAATGATTGAGAAAATAAAATTTACCCTCTCTTTGTTTGTAATAGTAGAATTTGCAACTTCAAGAAAAAAAAGTCTATCAACTTTCAAAGAGGACTCTTTGTAGAGTATCGCTTTTTTACCCTCTATATCCCTCTCTTCATAGTTTAGAAAATAGATAAAATAGCTCAATCTCTCATGTTCGATTATTGATACAAAACACTCTTGGAAATCTAGCTCTTGCTCACACTCTTCTCTTGTAAAGGTAAAAACATGAGCAAACTCTTTTAGACTTAAGATTTTATTTTTGATGTCATATTTTGTCTCAAGCATCTACTTATCCTGTATCATCGACTTTTGGTTTGAGTATGTCCACTCATAAGCTTCTCGCAATATCTCAAGAAATGTGTCACTTTTTATATTGAACTCTCTTATGCTTTTGTATATATCTCTAAAATCACTTTTTTCTGCAAAAACTGATAAGTCTAAAGCTTTACCCAATACTCCACTTCTATGGATTAGTGCATCTTTTATCTCATTATCAAAATTTGTATCTGTAAATATGCTCTCTAGTTTCATATCTAAGAGTGCATCTAGGGTTGATAAGATTCCTACCAAAAAACCCTTCTCTTCAAGCTTTTTATCTACCAAAGCAAGTGTGGCTTGAATAATTTTTGCTCTAATCATGGCACTTTCAAGCAAAGACATAGAGTATCTATTCATGTGGCTATCTGTATATAAAAATAGCAGAAGCCACTTTTTTAGATTCTTTCTTCCCATGTAGTTTATAGCTTGTCTTATAGAGCTTATCTCATTACTTTTGCTATGAGATGCTCTGTTTACATACTGGAGAAGATTTATTGTCAAATCTGGATGACTTCTAAAAGAATCAACTACAGATTCTATGTCTGCATCTTTGTCTATTTGGTTGTAGATACTAAAGATTCCCTTGGTACTTGGTGCAAGAGATTGAAATTTTTTGGTGTCTGGTTTTTGGAAAAAGTAGCCTTGAAAAAGTGCAATACCACAAGTTTTTGCATCTGCATACTTCTCTTTTGTCTCTACTTTTGCAGCTATTGCTTTTACTTTTATGTTTTTAGTTTTTATGTTGCTTATAATCGCATAAGCACTTTTTTTATCAATAGTCGTAAAATCAAGCTTTACATAATCAATCTGATTTGCAAAATCCATAGTGCTTTTTAGTGCTTCAGGAGTGTTGCTATCTATTTGAAATGAAATACTGATATTTTGTTTTCTAAGTGAGGCTAAGATATCTAAATTTGTGTGATTGTACTCAATTGGTGGTGTCATCTCAAAACAGAAATTGCCAAAATTTACAAGTGAAGTTATCTCTTTTGCTATTGAAATATCACTTCCAAGATTTATAAAAAGCTCATATTCACCAAGTAACTCTTTTGCAGATAGGTAGTTGGCTATGGAGTTTATCACAGAAGCCGTTGCTTTTTTGTCATCTATGCCTTGGCTAATGGTATCCATGCCATCCCTGTAAAAAATCTCATAACAGGCTATTGAACCATTAGTGTCAAAAACAGGCTGTCTTCCAAAATAGATAGAATCGCTCTTCACAATAGCATCCTCATTATATTTTTTTATCGATTCTACTTTGTGAAGACTTTAAAGAAAGTAAGTAAAATAGGGAAAGATATAACTTCTCTCCCTATTTTTATATTTTACTAATATTGGCCTCTCTCTTTTAGCTTATAATTTTCTATCTCATTGAAGTTTAGATATCTATAGACATTGCTATCTTTTCCTTCTAGTTTTTTAAGTACTATATTCCTATACTCTTCTGCAGTTGGAATCTTTCCAAGTATGGCACAAACCGCTGCTAGTTCTGCACTTCCTAGATAGACTTGAGAGCCCTGCCCCATTCTGTTGTTGAAGTTTCTAGTGCTTGTTGAGAAAACAGTTGCATTATCAGCAACTCTTGCCTGATTACCCATACACAATGAACATCCAGGCATCTCCATCCTAGCTCCAGATGCTCCAAGTATTGAGTAGTAACCCTCTTCCATAAGCATTCTCTCATCCATTTTAGTAGGAGGCACCACCCACAATTTTGTAGGAACTTGACCCTCGCCTTTTAATATCTCTGCCAAAGCTCTATAGTGACCTATGTTTGTCATACAACTTCCAACAAACACTTCATCTATATTTTTTCTTCTATCTGGATTTGCCAATACTTCACTTAATGTTGCCACATCATCAGGATCATTTGGACATGCAACAATTGGCTCTTTTACCTCATTTAGATCTATCTCAATTATAGCAGCATACTCTGCATCACTATCTGGCTCTAGAAGCTCTGGATTTGCAAGCCACTCCTCCATCTTCTTTTTTCTTCTCTCTAAGGTTCTAGCATCCTCATATCCAGCATCCATCATTGATTGAAGAAGTGTTACATTTGATTTGATATACTCAACTACAGGCTCTTTGTTTAGCCTCACAGTACATGCAGCAGCACTTCTCTCAGCACTTGCATCGCTTAGTTCAAATGCTTGCTCTACTTTAAGATTTGGCAATCCCTCTATCTCTAAAATTCTTCCATTGAAGATATTCTTTTTACTAGATGAATTAACACTTAGAAGTCCTTGTTTGATAGCTTGATGAGGTATTGCATTTACCAAATCTCTAAGAGTAATACCTGGTTGCATCTCTCCTTTAAATCTAACCAGTATAGATTCTGGCATATTTAGTGGCATAGAGCCTGTAACACCTGCAAAAGCTACAAGTCCAGAACCCCCAGGAAAACTGATACCAATAGGAAATCTAGTATGAGAATCTGCTCCAGTTCCAACACTATCAGGGAGTACCATTCTATTTAACCATGAGTGTATAACTCCATCGCCTGTCTTTAAAGATACACCGCCTCTGTTTGTAATAAAATGTGGAAGTGTATGATGTAGTTTTATATCTGCTGGCTTTGGATATGCAGAGGTGTGACAGAAACTTTGCAATACAAAATCCGCACTAAAACCAAGTGCTGCAAGCTCTACTATCTCATCTCTTGTCATACCACCAGTTGTATCTTGACTTCCAACTGTCAATGTTTGCGGCTCTACATACATTCCAGCTCTAACACCTTTGACTCCACAAGCTTTTCCTACCATCTTTTGAGCAAGTGTATAGCCTTTGCCGCTATCTGCTGGTTGATTTGGTTTCTCAAAAAACCCTTCTGTCTCACCCAACCCTAGCTCTTTTCTAGCTTTACTAGTAAGTCCTCTTCCTATGATAAGTGGCACTCTACCTCCAGCTCTCATCTCATCCCCTAGTGTATTTGGAGATAATTCAAAAGTAGAGATAACTTCACCATCCCTTTCTATTTTTCCCTCATAAGGATAGATATCAATAACATCTCCCATGTTTAGTTTTGAAACATCAGCTTGGATAGGAAGACATCCAGAATCTTCACAAGTGTTGAAAAATATTGGTGCAATTACTCCACCAATGACAACTCCGCCTGTTCTTTTATTTGGAACATAAGGTATATCATTGCCTAAATGCCAAAGCACAGAGTTTACAGCTGATTTTCTTGATGAGCCAGTACCTACTACATCCCCTACAAAAGTTAGAGGGTGACCTTTTGTTTTTAGCTCTTCTATTTTCTCTAGTGCATCAGGCATTTTTGATTTTACAAGCATTGCTTGAGCATGAAGTGGGATGTCTGGTCTTGTAAAAGCTTCACTAGCTGGGGAGAGGTCATCAGTGTTTGTCTCTCCATCTACTTTAAAGACTGTTACGGTTATTTTTTTTGACATCTCAGATTTGCTAAAAAACCACTCTGCCCCTGCCCAAGATTCCATCACCTCTTTTGCGTACTTATTTGAGCTACAGATTTCTGCAACATCATTAAATGAATCATAAACTAGAAGTGTATTTTTTAACATATCTGCAGCACATTGTGCAACGATATTATCACTATGATTTAGAGCTTTCACTAGAGGATCAACATTATATCCACCCATCATAGTTCCAAGAATCTCTACTGCTCTTTTTGCATCAATAGCCTCACATTTTGTTTTGCCTTGAACTATATCATTTAAAAATGCAGCTTTCACATAAGCAGCCTCATCTACACCTGGTGAGACACGATTGAGTAGTAGATCCAAAAGCTCATCCTTACTCTCTATAGGACTCTTTTTTAAAAGCTCAACAACCTCTGCACACTGCTCTGCATTTAAAGGCAAAGGCGGTACATTTAAAGCTTCTCTCTCTCCTACATGACTATTATATGTTTCCAAAAATCCCATATTCTCTCCTTGATTAGTTATAAGCTGATGTAATATACAATATATAGCGATATTTAGCAATAGTATGTAACATAAAGTAACATACTATTTTGATAGTGTGTAAAATTGTAACTAGTATAACCTATAAAATACATTGATTCTTATTTTTGTTCTCTCTTTTGGTCTAGGATACTCCTTATAAGCAATCTCTACTGTTCTTATGCTATTTTTATCAAGTAGGGTATAACTTGAGCCTCTAAGTAGCTTTAGCTCCTCTATATCTCCATTTGGAAGAAGATAGAACTCAACTATATTTTTTCCACTCTGAGCAGTCTCTACAGCTACTCTTGGATATCTTAGGTAGCTCTGTGTTATTTTGCCAATATCATCTAGATTTTCTTTGATGAACTCCTTTTGTTCATTGCTATATTCATCAAATTCACTACCATAAAGATCATCTATTTTCTCATTTTTTTTAATACTATCATCTATACTTTTTATAGTTGGTGGTGTACTCTTCTCTGTTTCATTTTTTACGAGGCTCTCTTCAATATCTTTCATGGATATAGATTCTATCTTTTTTTTCTCTTCTGTTTTTGGTTTTTTGGTTTTGTTTTGCTCAGTAGATTCTATTTTAGCAATCCTCTCCTCATTTTTTTGAACTATCTTCTCTATAGGTTTTATATCTTTTTTTGTCTCAACAATTTTTTCCTCTACTATAGGAGGTTTTGGTTTCTTTATGGGCTCTTTTTTTATAGGCTCTTTCTCTATAGGATTCGGAGGGGTATTTTGCTCTTTTATAACAACATTTTGAAGAGATATCTTTTTATTCTCTTTAGAGCTCTCTACACTCTTTTTTTCCTCAAAAGTGTAAAAATAGAGGGAGAATATTATGAGATGGAGAAGTATGGACACTAGAAGTGATAGTAGATTTCTCATATATATTTTATTGTGGTTAGTAGTAGTCTCTGCTAGCTTTTTTCTTGAAATCCTCTAATTTTTTATTATCTAACTCCAAAAATGAATCCAACATCTCTTTGTTGTTTTCCAAAAGCTCCTCAAATATCTCTCTTTTTTGAGTCTTTCTATCATTTTTTGAATATTTATCCAAAACTATCACTCCATTTTGACCAATAATAACAAGATATCTAACACCATAGCTCTCTAGCAAAACAACTCTATTTTTTACATCTAAATTTTTTTGGGAGATAATAGATATAGACTCCTCTATGCTACCCTTTGAAAACAGCCAGCTACTACTACTTTTTGAGCTTACCACTCTTCTTTTTACTATCAAAAGCACTACAACCAAAGCACCTAAGACTCCCAAAACAGATATATAGTTTGTATAATCAATTTCATCATTTGCAAGAACTTCACTTAAGGGTTGAGGCTCATTTTGTTGTTCTCCTTGTTGCCCTTGAAAAGGGATTGGAGTACTATTAGCACCCTGCTTTGCTTGAGTTGTATTCTTATTTGCTTGAGTAGCACTATTTTGCATTTGAGTAGCTCTGAGCCTTAAACCATATCCATTTTCACTTTTTGAGGCTTGGACAGATAGAGAATCTTTAGAGATAAAGATAATATATGTATCTCCATCTTGTTCAAAAATCCTAAGCTTCTCCACGCCACTTTTTTCTATGTCTATAGATCTATTTTGTAAATATCCTACACCTCTTAAAATAATTGCTGTATAGCCATCTTCACTTTTTCTAGATATCTCATTATCAAAAGGTTTGTCAAATGAGAGCATGATATCTACCCTATCACTTCTTGGGTAAGAGCTTATATCATTGATAGATATAGCAAAAAGTGAAAAAGAGAAAATCATCAATAGAGATAGGGTTTTTATCAATTCCTAATTCTCTCTAGTGAGATAATATACTATTGCATTAGAATCTAGGATCTCATTTATCCTAATAGCTAGGTTTTTCTCATAAACCATAACTTCACCTTTGCCAACTATCCTGCCATTTACAAATGTCTCTACAGATTCTCCAGCTGGTTTTTGTAAATCTATTATTGAGCCTTTATCAAATTGGAGTATATTTTTTAGAGAGATTTTAGTAGCTCCTAGCTCTGCTGCAAATACAACCTCCATATCAAGGAGTCCTGTATAGTTGTGAATTATTTCATCAAGATATTTTATGAGGTTATTTTTATCAAACACCTCATCTTCAAAAGCATCTTCCATCTAACTCCTTATGCTCTATTGATAGAGCAGATATATGCTGAACATCTTTTATCATTACAAATAAACCCTAGTGCACTATTGTACTCTCTATCAAAAACTCTATCGCCTAAAAATGTAGGTGTTGATATGTTGTATCTTATATTTTCATCAGAAGCAACAACTTTTGAGAGTCCAACTACAATATTTGTAAGCTCTTTTCCAAGATCTATAATAGTCTCCTCATCTGGGTTATCATCAAAAAGCATAATATTTGATGCTTCAACAAGCAACCCTCTCTCAAAGACTATGTAGATAGAAAACCTTCTATCACCATCAATATGAATCTCAGAAGTAAAACCTCGTTCTATCAAATCGCTACACTCTTGTAAATTAATACCAAGTGTCTCCTTAAATGATCTATAAAATGATTTTTCTATAATATCTCTCACAAGCTACCCTTATGAGGGCTTGTAGCCCTTTTTTGATTTACAGTACTCCATCAGAAAGCAATTATAGCAATTTGGATTGATAGATTTACAAATATACCTTCCAAAAAGTACCATTCCCTGATGTAGTTTATCAAGATTATCTTTTAGTTTCTTTGATAGTTCAATTTCTGTCTCTAAAGCACTCTTTTTATCGCTCAATCCAAGTCTATGAGAAACCCTAAAAACATGTGTGTCAACAGCCATAAGATTTGCATTTGCATACTCTATGAGCACTACATTTGCACTCTTTTGACCTACGCCAGCTAGAGTCATAAGCTCATCTCTTGAAAGTGGTATTTTACCATCAAATTTCAAAACAACATCTTGTGCCATTTTTATCAGGTTTTTTGCTTTGTTGTTGAAAAATGAGCAAGAGTTGATAATGCTCTTTAAATCATCTAGTTCTGCAACACTTAATGAGTTTACATCAGGATATTTTGCAAAAAGAGCAGGAGTTATGATATTTACTCTTTTATCAGTGCATTGAGCAGAGAGCATGACAGAGACCAAAAGTTCATAAGGATTTTGATAGTTTAGCTCAGTCTTGCTATCTGGATAGTGCTCCAAAAAAAGAGCTTTTATATCTGCTATCTCACTCTTAGTTGATTGTTTCATCTATTTAATCTCCTTTTTGCACAAGTCCAAAAAGGCTCTTCGGCAGAGAGCCCACGGGCAGTAAACCGCCCTTTTATTATCACCACAATCATTGCACAAGTCCAAAAAGGCTCTTCGGCAGAGAGCCCACGGGCAGTAAACCGCCCTTTATCTATCTTTAGAGCTATTGCCATCAAATCCAAAAAGCTTAAAAGGAGTTTTTATGATTCTCTCTAGAAAATTTATGGGAGCTTGCAAGGTTTCACCTATTAGTTTGCTCTGAACTTTTGGATCATCAATTTTTCCAGTAACTTTTACACCACTACTAACTTTTCCATCATCACCAAAAAGTATATAGCCAACAAAAGGAATAGTATTTATTATTGCACTTAAGTTTTTAACAGTATGGATTTGAAAATCCAAATCCAAGCTATCATTTTTTAAATCAATCATCCCAAAACCCTCTATATCAACGGATTTGCCATTGAAATATAGCTTCTCTATCACAAAAATATCATTTATATATCCAAACTCTATAAATCCATCAATAATCTCATACCCCTCTTGAGAGAATCCAGGATCTCTAAAAACAACCAATGATGGTATCGTATCTATAAGTGCAAAAAAGTTATTTAGTGTGTTTAGATTATAAATTTGGCTATTTTCAATCTTTATAACACCTTTAGTTAGTTCTCCACTCATCTTAGCTTTTGCTCTAAAAACACCACCTCGCACCATTTTTTTATCAAAAAATCTATTTACAAATTCATCTCCAAAGTTGTTTGCGTTTATCTCTACTCTTTTCTCATTTTTATCTATATGCATTTTTCCATTTTTATGCCATATATCTCCATATAGATTCTCGCCATCTATTAAAATATCAATAAAATCAGATGCTATAAATCTATCTTTAAAGTATATATTTGTATCAATTGCACTAAGGTAGAGTTTGCCACTCTCTTTCTCTTTGCCCTCTATGCTCTCTAGAAACTGATCTGAAATGTTAATATCGTGATTGTTAATAAAAATAACACTACTCTCATCATCAATATAGACTACAATCTCTTGATTTTTTGCTTTTATATATGTTAGGTTTTGCTCTATCTCTATATCTACTTTTAGATTTTTTAGCTTCTTTTTATCCTTGGTGATTATTGGATAAGAGAGCTCACCAATAGTTGCATCTATCTTAAAAGTTTCAAACTCTTGCGTTGTAATTTTGGCTCTACCAGATTCTATTTTGTGCTCTTTTAGTATTTCAGAGTGATCATAGATTTTTGAAAGACTCTTTAGCTCAAAACTATTCTCATCATCAAAAGTAGCAAAAATATCAAACCTCTTCATCTCTAAAGTGACAAAATCTTTTGAAAAATCAATCAAAAAATCACTCTTTATGTTGTTGATATCTACTACTGAGTTCTCCCCTCTAGAGATATTAAAATCATAAATAAAAGCATTTCCAGAAAATATCTCTTCAACAATCTCCACCCTTCCATCAAGCTTCACTCTTAGAAAATCATCGAGTGAAGCTTTGCTATTTTTTATTTCCACAAAGTGATTTGTGCCATTATTTTCTAAAAATATCTCACTTTTTTCTATCTTAAAGTCTAGATTTGCCAAAGTAAAGTCACTATTTTTGCTCTCAAATTTTCCTTTTGCAAGCGTATCGTAGCTATTTAAATCGACTAAAAGATTTAGAGCTGATTTTGTGCTTCCACTATGTTGAATCAGTGGTAGATTGATATTAAATCTCTTCAAAATCTCCTGTATATCTCTATCAAGTCTATTATCTATTTTTAAATCTAGATTTAGGTGTGGATACTTACCCAGCACATCTATGATCTCTAGTTTTGAGCCATCAAGCTTTTTATCTCTATATATAGGCTCTGTTATATCAAAATATAGTACATTATCTTCAAAATTTAGATCAACTCTTTTAGCTTTTACTTTGGAGAGCTTACTATCAAATAGGACATCTGGATTGTTTACATATCCTCTTGCTTTTAAACTGTACAAATCCTCATACTTTGGCTCCTTGATATTCAAATCTAGCGAAAAACTATCTATCTTTAAAGAGCTACTCTCCACTCTTTGAAATAGCCACTTTTCAAGCGGTGGATTTTTTAATTCAAAATCTCTCTCTAAGAATCTTATACTCCCAAACTCATTTGAGTAGCCCTCGATACTTAACCTTCCGCTATTGTCAAAGTAGTTTGCGTTAAAAAATATCCTTGCATCAGATTTGAAAAAGAAAAAACCATCTATTTTTGCCTCTTTTGAGATTATGTTATAGTCTATATTTCCACTAAGTGAAAGCCCATAATCTTTGAAGTTTAGGCTTTTTATATCCATAGTGATTCTATTTTTATTGATCTCAAATGTTGTGGCGATATTTAGCTCTGGAATATCTACATAAAAGATATTTTCGACATAGAGAATCGCATAAGATCTTCCATCTACAAGAAGATTTTCTACATATATCTCTTTGAAATAATCAAGATATTTTAGGAGATTCTCAATAATTTCTCTTAGCTCATATAGATCATCTAGCTCAAAAGATTTTTCCTCAACACCCATATCATCTATGGCTGAGAGAGCAACTTTTTGTGCTTTCAAGATTAGTCTCTTATCAAAGCTAAGATATAATTTTTGAATTTCTAGTTTACCAATCTGAATAGAATCTATCTCTATTCCTCTAAATAGGGCAAACACAAAGACTATGGAGCATATAGCAATGACAGTAAAAAAACTCAATATAATATTTCTAATTGTGGAAATTATCTTTATATGCATTATTAGCCTCTCTTACTACGCGTCTTTACACATCACTTCAAGCAAAGTAGTGTATATACCAGAAGGCGGAATAAACAAAATTATATCACACCTTATCAAAAACAACTTTCAACTCTCAAGCGTAGATGCACTTCTTCTTAGGAGTATTGGAAAACCTCAAAAAGGGTGGATAGATGTAGGAAGCGAACACCTAAGTAGATTTGATTTTTTGCATAGGATTGCAAATGCAAAAGCTGCAATGTTTGATGTAGTATTAATCCCTGGTGAGACCAACTATTTCCTCTTTAAAGAGCTAAGTGAAAAATCCTCACTAGATGCCTCCAAACTTGAGTACTACTACAATAAATATGCTCCATACAAAGATGGAGTTATTTTACCTGATACCTACTCTATCCCTATTGGAATCAAAGAAAATCATATTATGTATTATTTAGTAAATAGATCTTTACAGAAGCACAAAAATATGTCTATTAAGATACTTGGAGAGTATGACCAAAATCAGTGGTTTAAATATGTAACAATTGCTTCAATAATCCAAAAAGAGGCTGCAAATATTGAAGAGATGCCTCTAATCTCAGCAGTTATTCGAAACAGATTAAGAAGAGGTATGCCTCTTCAGATGGATGGATCTTTGAACTATGGAGAGTTCTCTCATGTAAAAGTTACACCAAAAATGATAAAAAGTGATACCTCAAGATACAACACTTACAAATACAAAGGAATCCCACCCCATCCTGTAGGCTCGACATCTATAGAAGCCCTAAGGGCAGCACTTTCGCCAGCAGATGTTGATTATCTCTATTTTGTAAGAGACAAAGATGGATCTCATACATTTAGCAAAACCTACAAGGAGCATCTAGATAAAATAAGAAGATAGTTCTTCTAAAATCATCTAACTGGCTCTCAAGTATTTCAAAAAGTAACACTTTTATGTCTTAATTTGATTTAATGTGTATTTTTGTAACATACATAAATAATTTTAGCACTACTTTGTAGTAAATTGTAGAAATAAAAACTCTAATAGTGTTACAATTCTACCGATATCAACCTAATTTACCATATAAGGAGTTTACTGTGTCAAAAATTATCTGGACAAAAATTGATGAGGCACCAGCTTTAGCAACATACTCTCTTCTTCCAATTGCAAAGAAGTTTTGTGCACAAGGTGGTGTAGATCTTGAATTGAGCGACATCTCACTTGCTGGAAGAGTTATATCTACTTTTCCTGAGTATCTAACTAGTGAGCAAAAAATAGATGATGAGCTTGCAAAGCTTGGTGAAGTTGTAAAAAAACCTGAGGGAAATATTATAAAGCTTCCAAATATTTCTGCATCTGTAACACAGCTTGTAGAGTGTATCGAAGAGCTTCAATCTCAAGGGTATAAACTACCAAATTTTCCTTATGAGCCAAAAAATGATGAAGAGAAAAAGATTAAAGAGAGATATTCAGCTTGTCTTGGTTCTGCTGTTAATCCAGTTCTAAGAGAGGGAAATAGCGATAGAAGAGCAGCAGCAGCTGTCAAAAATTTTGCTAAAAAAAATCCTCACAAGTTAAGACCTTTTGAATCTCCTTCTAAAGCTTATGTAGAGCACATGGATGGAAATAATGACTTCTATTCAAATGAGAAATCAGCAGTGATCAAAGGTGATCAAAAAATAACTATCAACCTAAATGGCAAATGCTTAAAAGAGCTAGATGCTAAAGATAAAGAGGTGATTGATTGTACTTTCATGAGTGCAAAAGCTTTGCAAGCGTTTTATCAAAAGTCACTTGATAACGCAAAAGCAAAAGGCGTGCTTTGGTCACTACACCTAAAAGCTACGATGATGAAAGTTAGTGATCCTATCATGTTTGGTCATGCTATAAAAGTCTATTTCAAAGATGTGTTTGATAAATATGGAGATGATCTTAAAGCACTAGGTGTAAATGTAAACTTAGGATTGGGAGATCTCTATAAAAAACTTGAAAAATCAGACAAAAAAGATGAGATAAAAGCTGCTATAGATGCTTGTTTTGAAAAACAACCAGCGATGGCAATGGTAGATAGCGACAATGGTATAACAAACCTACATGCAAGTAATGATATTATTATTGATGCTTCAATGCCTGTTGTTGTAAGAGATGGTGGCAAGATGTGGAATCCAGCTGGAGAGTTACAAGAGTGTGCAGCAGTAATCCCAGATAGCTCATACGCAAGATTTCATCAAGGTATGGTAGATGATTGTGTGAAAAATGGACAGTATGATGTAAGCACAATGGGTAATGTTGCAAATGTAGGACTTATGGCTCAAAAAGCTGAAGAGTATGGCTCACACCCTACAACTTTTGAGATAGAAGAGGATGGAGTTGTAGAGGTAAAAGATGCTAGTGGAAATGTTATATGTAGCCATGATGTAGAGGCAGGTGATATCTGGAGAATGAGTAGAACAAAAGATATACCTATCAAAGATTGGATAAGACTAGCAGTTGAGAGAGGGAAAATCACTGGAAATCCAGTAGTGTTTTGGCTAGATGAAAATAGAGCTCATGATAAAAATTTGATTGTAAAATTAAATGAGTATATCAAGGAGTTTGACACAAATGGAGTTGAGTGGTCTATCAAAAATGTACAAGATGCGACAGCTTATACAAACGCTAGAGTAAGAGAGGGTAAAGATACAATAGCAGCTACAGGAAATGTATTAAGAGATCACCTAACTGATATGTATCCTATTTTGGAGCTTGGCACATCAGCAAAAATGCTCTCAATAGTGCCACTACTTGCAGGTGGAGGACTTTTTGAAACTGGAGCTGGTGGAAGTGCACCAAAGCATGTAGATCAGTTTTTGGCAGATGGTCATCTAAGATGGGATTCTTTAGGTGAGTTTTTGGCTTTAGCTGAAGCATTAAGACATATAAACAATAAAACAAACAACCCAAAACTAGCTAAAGTTATAGAATCTCTTGATAAGGCAAATCAGGGCTATCTTGATAACAATAAAGCTCCGGGTAGAAAATGTGGAGAACCTGATAATAAAGCTAGTCACTTCTTCGTAGCACAATATTGGGCAGATGCACTTTCAAAATGTGGAGATGCGGAGCTTGAAGCAAAATTCTCTCCTATAGCAAAAGCATTGATAGAGAATGAAGATAAGATTATTGGAGAGCTTCTTGCAACTGAGGGTTCTCCAAAAGACATAGGTGGATACTACCATCCAGATGATGAAAAGGCAGAGAGAGCAATGAGACCTAGCAATACACTAAATAGTATTGTGGATTCTATATAGATATTATTTATAAAATTTATATATAATGTAACGATTTGATACACAAGGTGGGGTAAATTTGTTTCATTTTATCCCATCTTCTAAGTTTTTATAGATAAAAAGCTTTAAAGGTTGGTTGGATTTAAGTGCTCATTTTGTATAACTTAGGGGAACTGTAAAATTTTAGGAGATTTAATGAGCAGAAGTAGAAAAGTTGGTATTGTCGGTGCTGGAAATGTGGGCTCCTCAGTAGCTTTCATATTAGCCATGAATGGACATTGCCACGAAATAGTATTAAGAGACAACAAACCTGGCATAGCAAGAGGCAAAGCACTAGATATGTGTCAAGCAGCAGCAGCAGGAAGAAGCCACTCAATAGTCACAGTTGCTGATAATCCAGAGGATTTAAAAGATTGTGATATCATTGTGATAACTGCTGGAAGCCCAAGAAAACCAGGTATGAGTAGAGATGATTTATTACTTATAAATGCAAAAATAATGAGAGAAGTTTGTATCGATATCAAAAAGTACTCACCAAATGCTATTGTCATAATTGTGACAAATCCTCTAGATGCTATGACTTATGTTGCATACAAGACACTTGGATTTTCAAGAAGTAGAGTTATAGGTATGGCAGGAATCTTGGATAGTGCTAGAATGTCCTCTTTTATTCAAGAAAAGCTTGGTTATGGTGGTGGACAAATTAGAGCCTCTGTTATGGGTGGACATGGTGATGATATGGTTCCACTTCCTAGATACTCTACAATAGCAGGTGTACCTTTGGCTGATCTTTTGGATGAAAGTACAATAGAATCCATAGTGGAGCGTACAAAACAAGCTGGAGCTGAAATAGTATCCCATCTCCAGACTGGTTCAGCATATTACGCTCCTGCAAAATCTGTAGCTATAATGGTAGAGGCGATACTTAGAGATACAAAACAGATTCATCCATGTGCTGTAACTTTAAAGGGTGAGTACAATTATAGTGATATAGTAAATGGTGTGCCAGTTAAGCTTGGTGCTCATGGAGCTGAAGAGATTATTGAAGTGACGCTAAATAGTTGTGAAAAGAAGATGTTGAAAACTTCAATGGAATCTGTTCAGTCACTTCTTGATACACTAGAGAGTAAAAATTTCTTTGCTGAGGGGGCGTAATATGTCTTATAGAATCGAAAAAGACACTATGGGAGAGATCAAAGTTCCATCTGAAAAATTGTGGGGAGCACAGACTCAAAGAAGTTGTGAAAACTTCAAAATTGGCACTGAAAAGATGCCTATAGAGATAGTTAGAGCATTTGCAATACTAAAGAGATCATGTGCGATTGCAAACAACAGACTAGAGAGACTCCCAAATGACAAAAAAGATGTGATAGTTCAAGCTTGCGATGAGATACTAAGAGGTGAGCATGATGATGAGTTTCCTCTTGTAGTTTGGCAAACTGGAAGTGGAACACAGAGTAATATGAACTCAAATGAGGTTATAGCAACTATCGCATCTCTCAAGCTTGGTGGAGATCTAGGAAGTAAGCTAGTTCACCCAAATGATGATGTCAACAAAGGTCAAAGTAGTAATGACACCTACCCAACTGCTATGCATGTGGCTTTAGTTATTGAGCTTGAAGATAGAATCTTGCCTGCAATAAAAAGACTAGAGAGCGTATTGGAGAAAAAATCACTTGAATTTGCAAATATTGTAAAAATAGGAAGAACACACCTACAAGATGCAACTCCAATAACACTAGGTCAAGAGATAAGTGGATGGGTGGAGATGCTCTCCAAAAATTCTAAAATGATCGAAGAATCTATAGAAGGTATTAGGGAGCTAGCTATTGGTGGTACTGCTGTTGGTACTGGTCTAAATGCTCATCCTAAATTTGGAGATATGGTAGCTGAGGAGATCTCTTTGCTAACCTCTAAAAGATTCTGCTCTGCTCCAAACAAATTTCATGCCCTAACCTCTCATGATGCTGCTGTTTATGCTCATGGGGCACTCAAAGCTTTGGCTATGAATCTTATGAAGATAGCAAATGATGTCCGCTGGCTTGCCTCTGGCCCTAGGTGTGGTATTGGTGAAATAACAATACCAGAAAATGAACCTGGTAGCTCAATAATGCCAGGAAAAGTAAATCCAACTCAATCTGAAGCACTAACAATGATAGCTACTCAAGTTTTAGGAAATGATGTGACTATTGGTTTTGGAGCATCTCAGGGAAATTTTGAGTTGAATGTATTTAAGCCTGTTATTGCATACAACTTTTTGCAATCAATTAGACTTTTGAGTGATGGTATGGATTCTTTTAATCAAAAGTGTGTCATTGGTTTAGAGCCAAACATAGAAACTATTGAAAGAAATCTAAATAGCTCTTTAATGTTAGTAACCGCTCTTAATCCACATATTGGTTATGAAAATGCAGCAAAAATAGCAAAAAATGCGCATAAGAGAGGCATAACATTAAAAGAATCTGCTCTAGAGCTTGAGCTTTTAAGTAGTGAAGATTTTGATAGGTGGGTAGTTGCTAGCGAGATGACTTCCCCAAAAGAGTAATGAGAGAATAAAGTGAGAAGGAAGATGTTATGAACATACATGAATATCAAGCAAAAGAGATATTTAGAAAATATGGTGTCCCAACGCCAAGTGGCCATGTAGCATATACACCTGATGAAGCGGTCAGAGTTGCTCAAGATTTAGGTGGAAATATATGGGTGGTAAAAGCTCAAATACATGCAGGTGGAAGAGGATTAGGTGGTGGCGTGAAAATTGCTAAAACCACAGATGAGGTAAAAGATTGGGCAACCAAAATACTTGGTATGAATCTAGTAACTCACCAAACTGGAGCTGAGGGCAAGCTTGTTCAAAAAGTCTATATTGAAGAGGGTGCTGATATAAAAAAAGAGTACTATCTTGGTATGGTACTAGATCGTGCAAAAGAGATGCCAGTGATGATGGCTTCTACTGAGGGCGGTATGGAGATTGAAGAGGTGGCTAGTAAATCTCCTGAAAAGATTGTAAAAGTGGCTATTGATCCAACTATTGGTTTTCAAGGATTCCACGGAAGAGAGATAGCTTTTGGGCTAGGGCTTGAGAATGCTGATATCATGCCTTTTATCAAATTTGCACAAGCACTGTACAAAGTATATATGGAAAATGATGCAGAGATGATAGAGATAAATCCACTCATCAAAACTGGAGATGGAAGGTTCTTGGCACTAGATGCAAAGATGGGATTTGACAACAACGCACTCTATAGACAAAACTCTATAGCTGAGATGAGAGATCTTAGTGAAGAGGAAGCAACTGAGATAGAAGCAGGAAAATATGGTCTAAGTTATGTAAAGCTAGATGGCGATGTTGGCTGCATGGTAAATGGTGCTGGGCTTGCTATGGGTACAATGGATACGATAAATTATGTTGGTGGAAAGCCTGCAAACTTTTTGGATGTGGGTGGCGGCGCAAATCCTGAAACAGTTGCAAAAGGATTTGAGATTATCCTAAAAGATAAAAATGTAAAGTCAATATTTGTCAATATTTTTGGTGGAATAGTCAGATGTGATAGAGTAGCAAATGGAATCTTGGAGGCTACAAAGATTACAGATGTAAATGTGCCAGTTATTGTCAGGCTTGATGGAACAAACGCAAAAGAGGCAGCTGCGATCTTAAATAGTGCTGGGATTGAGAATATCATAGCAGCAAATGATTTAGAAGATGGTGCAAAAAAAGCTGTTGAAGCCGCAAAGAGAGGTTAGGTCATGTCAATATTAGTAGATAAAAATACAAAAGTTATAGTTCAAGGTTTCACTGGAAAAGAGGGGACATTTCACTCTGAACAGTGTTTGGCGTATGGAACTCAAATTGTAGGTGGTGTTACCCCTGGCAAGGGTGGCATGGAACATCTTGGAAAGCCTGTTTTTAATACTGTTGCAGAAGCAGTTAAAAAGACAAAAGCAACTGTTTCTATGATATTTGTACCACCAGCTTTTGTAAGTGATGCGGTCATGGAAGCAGCAGATGCAGGTATTGAGCTAGCAGTTATCATTACAGAGGGTGCACCTGTTAAAGATATGATGTTTGCAAAAGCTTATGCAGTAAAAAAAGAGATGAAAACAATAGGGCCAAATTGCCCTGGAATCATCACAGCTGAGGAGTGCAAAATTGGAATCATGCCTGGTATGATTTTCAAAAAAGGGAATGTTGGGCTTATTTCAAAATCTGGAACACTAACTTATGAGGCTAGCAATCAAGTAGTGTGTGAGGGTTATGGTATTTCAACTGCTGTTGGAATAGGTGGAGATCCAATCATTGGTCTCTCATATAAGCAGCTACTGCCAATGTTTGAAAATGACCCTGAGACTAAAGCTATTGTGATGATTGGTGAGATTGGTGGTGATTTGGAGATTCAAGCTGCACATTTTATAAAAGAGAATATAAAAAAGCCAGTAGTGGCTTTTATCGCTGGACAGACTGCTCCAAAAGGAAAAAGAATGGGTCACGCTGGAGCTATTATTAGCGGTGGTGCTGGAACTGCAGCTGAAAAGATGACAGCATTAGAGGAGGCAGGTGTAAGAGTTGTGATATCTCCTGCTGATATCGGTAAAGCTGTAAAAGAAGTTTTAAACTAAATCTAATAAGGAGATAAGTGATATGAGTGTAGTAGCGCCTGAAAATACGCCCGTCTGGGTTGATGAGAGTAGATGCAAAGCATGCGATATCTGTGTGTCAGTATGCCCTGCAGGTGTTTTAGCAATGGAGCTTGAACCAAGTAGCACACTTGGTGCAATGGTAAGGATTAAACATCCTGAGAGTTGTACAGGTTGTATCAACTGTGAACTAAACTGCCCTGATTTTGCTATCTTTGTAGCAGAAAAAAATGAGTATAAATTTGCAAAACTAAATGATGATGCAAAAGCTAGGCAAGAGGCTATAATAGCTAACAAATATAGATATCCAGGCAATTAAGGAGCGTTAAATGGAAACTAGAGAAATTATTTCAACTGGAAACGATCTAGCTGCTATTGCTGCAGTAGATGCGGGATGTAAGTTTTTTGGAGGTTATCCAATCACTCCATCAAGTGAGGTGATGCATACAATATCAGATCTTCTGCCTGCAGCTGATGGTGTCTGTATTCAGATGGAAGATGAGATAGCTGGCGTTGCTTCTGCTATTGGAGCAGCTATGAGTGGGGTTAGGTCAATGACTGCAACTTCAGGTCCTGGGATGTCACTAAAAGCTGAAAATCTAGGTCTTGCACAGATGGCAGAAGTTCCGCTAGTGGTGGTTGATGTTATGAGAGGTGGTCCAAGTACTGGTCTTCCAACGCGTGTATCTCAAGGTGATGTAAGACAAGCTAGAAACCCAAGTCATGGTGACTATAGATCTATAACACTATGTGCAGGAAGTTTGGCGGAATGTTATACTGAAGTGGTGAGAGCTTTTAACTTAGCAGATAGATTTATGCAGCCTGTTATTGTTCTAACTGATGAGACTATTGGACACATGCATGGAAAGGCTATAGTTCCTACAGTAGAAGAGGTAAAAAAGGGAATCGTTCCTAGAAAAAGATTTGATGGAAAGCCAGAAGACTATTTCCCTTATGAGTGTGGAGGCGATGAGCCAGCAGTTTTAAACCCTATGTTTCAGGGGTATAGATACCACTTTACAGGTTTGCATCATGATAGAAGAGGTTTTCCAACAGAAGAGATAGAGACTTGTAGAAAACTTATTCAAAGACTTGAAGATAAGGTTATGAACCATACTGATGAGCTAGAGCTAAATGAGGAGTTTATGGTTGATGATTTGGAAGAAAATGATGTTCTTGTTATCGCTTATGGTTCTGTCTCATTGGCTGCAAAAGAGGCCATAAGACACCTAAGAGAGGATGGGATCAAAGCTGGATTGTTTAGACCTATCACGCTTTGGCCAAGTCCAGCTAAAAGAATCAAACACTTCACTGACAAGATCAAAAATGTTCTATGTGTTGAGCTAAATATTAGACAATATACTGAAGAGGTGGAGAGAGTTTCAAGCAGACTTGATATAGAGGGTCTGTACAAAGTAAATGGTAGAGCTATTTCACCATTTGAGATTGTGAATAAAGTGAAGGAGATGATCTAATGGCATACAATTACGATAAATTTCTAAGATTAGAGAAGATGCCAACATTGTGGTGTTGGGGTTGTGGAGATGGCGTTATACTCAAAGCTGTTATTAGAGCTATTGAGAAGTGCGGTTGGAAACAAGATGATGTAGTTGTTGTTTCTGGAATTGGATGTAGTGGAAGATTCTCCTCTTATGTTGATTTTAACACAGTACATACAACTCATGGTAGAACTGTTGCATTTGCTACTGGTATCAAGATGGCAAATCCTGATAAACATGTAATATGTGTAGCTGGTGATGGTGATGCATTGGCAATTGGTGGGAATCATACTATTCATGCTTGTAGGAGAAATATAGATATCAACTTTATCATGATAAACAACTTTATCTATGGTTTGACAAACTCGCAAACTTCTCCAACTACACCTCAAGGTATGTGGACTGTCTCTCAAAAAGCTGGAAATATAGATCCAACTTTTGATGGATGTAATCTAGCTATCGCAAGTGGTGCTAGTTTTGTAGGAAGAGAGACTATGCTTGACCCAAGAAAGCTAGAGAAGTTACTAGTAAAAGGATTCCAGCATAGAGGATTTAGCTTCTTTGATATCATGAGCAACTGCCATGTAAACTTAGGTAGAAAAAACAAAATGCTCTCAGCTATGGAGAATCTAGACTGGATAGATAAAATTACTGCACCAATAAACAGATATGAGAAGTTAAGTGATGAAGAGAAACTTAACACATTTCCAACAGGCGTGCTAAAACATGATGAGAAAGCTAGAGAGTATTGCGATATGTATGAAGATATCAAAGCAGTACATCAAAAGAAACGCAAAGTTATCTCTCAAGATGACTTTGAGAAAAAGATATAAGGAGACACAATGGCTAGAACATTAATGAGATTTACAGGTGTTGGTGGACAGGGTGTTCTTCTAGCGGGTGAAATTTTTGCTGCAGCAAAGATAAAAATAGGAGGATATGGGCTTAAAACTGCAACATATACATCTCAAGTAAGAGGTGGTCCTACGGTTGTGGATATAACTCTAGATGATGATGAGATCTTCTACCCTTATGCAAATGATGGTGAGATTGACTTTATGCTCTCAGTTGCACAAAAAAGTTATGATCTTTTCAAAAGTGGTGTAAGTGAAGGTGGTACTATTGTTATAGAACCAAACCTAATCAAAGCAACTGATGAAGATAGAAAAAGATGGAAAATAGTTGAGATTCCTATTATTACTATTGCCAAAGAGGAGGTTGGAAATGTTATAACCCAATCTGTTATAGCTCTAGCAATAGCAAACAACTTTATGAAAGCAATCGACAAAGAGACACTAAAAGATGTCATGCTCTCAAAAGTACCAGAAAAAGTACATGAAGTAAACCTCAAAGCTTATGATTTGGGATATAAATACTCAGATGAAGCACTAGAGAAAATTGGTTGAAACCCAAGAAGAGAGCCTTTTGGCTTTTTTCTCTTCTTGTTCTTCTAACACTACAAAATCTTTTCTCACTTGATTTCAACTCCACAGAATATAGAAAATATCTACCAAACCTAGAGTCTTTTCATCTAAACATCCAACAACAAAGCATAAAAAGAGACTATGCGATATTTAATGGATACTATCTTATAAGTTATGAGAGTTATAAAGATTTAGAAAACAAAAAGCCACTTTTTGGACATGTAGTACTTTATAGTGGATACATAGATGATTTTATCAAAATAAGCCAATTTGGCGGAGTGAGCCTCTATACAAAAGATAATCTACGCCTCTCTTTTCCCATCAGAGTATATGACAACCTCTACTACTATGATAGAGAGGATAGATTCTACACTATCTGCTTTTTGCCATACTTTAGTGACTGCATTCTACTAGGGATTGATTACGAGAACTCTTTATTTTAACTCTTAGAGCTTTAATCTTTCTCTCAAACTCTTTATGGAGTGCATAGGATACACATGATAGTAGTATATGAACTTTTATTCTAGCTTATATCCTATGATAGATTGATCTTATTTTGAAATCAGTCTTTGAGATTCTAAACACTCTCTTGCAATTCGCTTCCCATTTTTTTAATCTCACTAGGGAAGTCATCTTGCATTATGACAAAAAATATTTTGTCAAGAAGCTAGACAAAATATTTTTTGTCACACTCAATGAATGGTTATAAATCTTTTAAATGTTTTGTGAGCTTTGAGTAGATGGTGTCCTCGGCGGGATTCGAACCCACGGCCTCACGATTAGGAATCGTGTGCTCTATCCAGCTGAGCTACGAGGACTTGGAAATTAGAGTGAGGATTGTAGCATATTTTATCTAGAGGATTTTTGAAGAAGTTTACTCTATTGTGCTCTTTTTGATTATATTTTCTAGTATCTCTTTTGGAGTTAGATTTTTGGATTTTGACTCTTCTGCTGCTCTTCTTAGTTTTTTGAGTGGTTTTAAAATACCACCGCCTTTGAAGAGGTACTCTAGCCATCCTTTTTTCTCAAGCCGCACTTTGAGATCATCTACGATTTTAGGATCTGGTAGTTTGATACTACCTGGATGTTTTTTTGCTCTCAAAAGCACTTTTAGATTTGAAGAGGTATCAACTTTTATGGGGTCAAAATACCTACTAGCGGCCGCTATTGGTGTAGCAGAGCTAAAATAGAAAAGATGTGCTCCAAAATATATATTTGATGGAGAGGCATCTTTAGTCTCAATCCAAGGCACTTCAATAAATAGCACCCCATTTGGATTGAGAGCAGTGTACAATCTCTCAAAAACATCTGGTAGATTTGGTATGTGTTCTAAAACATGAAACATAGTTATCACATCATAGCCACTCCCAACATCCTCTAGAGTCCCTGTTTTTATGCTCTTTTGGTAGTTTTGTTTTGCATACTCTGAGTAGCCAATATTTGGCTCAATACCTTCAGATTCAAAGCCAAATGCACTTGCCATATAGACAAACTCTCCTCCACCTGCTCCAATATCTACAAGTCTGCCACTATCTATGCCATTCTCTTTTAAAAAAGAGATTCTTTTTATTGCAGTTTTGCCAGCCCTGTGGATATGTTTTGGTTTAGGTGTGTAGGTGTTTTTGTACTCTGATCTGTAGTTGTGTGAGTAGTACTCTTCTAGCTCTTTAGATGAGGGTAGAGGATTTTGAAAAATCAGTCCGCAGCCATTGCAAAAAGCTATATTTAGCTCTTTGGAGGATT
This sequence comes from Campylobacterales bacterium, assembly GCA_011390245.1. Taxonomy (GTDB): domain Bacteria; phylum Campylobacterota; class Campylobacteria; order Campylobacterales; family JAABSR01; genus JAABSR01. Next base: position 5,561 of record JAABSR010000003.1, on the reverse strand, counting down.
TGCTATCTCTCTTTTTAAACTCAAAAAATAGATCTCCACCACAAATCACACAACTCATCTATCAGACTCCTAATATTTTATCTACCTAAATCATCTTAGAATAAAAAGGCTCTCTAGCATCAAACCGTTATATCAAGAATATGGTTTGAAACCTTCACCCCTCCCTCATCCTCTTCATCCTCTTCATCTTCTCTCTCTCTTTTTTCTTTTCCTTGTTGGTCTTGACTTGAGTCGTGTCCCTCTTCATCAATTTTACCTACCTCTTCAGTAGGCCTAACCTCCTCAATCTTTTCAAGCTTATCATTGAACTCTTCCATGTTCATAAAAGATTGAAAATCTATCCTATTTTGCAAACCTGCCTGCATTAGAGTCTGAATCTGCATGTTTTGATTAACATGTATAATATTTCCAAGAGGTGACATCGCCATAGCTTACTCCTTTAAAACTATTATGGTCTTATCATGTGTATAGAGCACATTTGCTCCATCTTGAATCTTCACAAACTTTCGCCTAGTATAATCGACAGAAAATCTTCCTCCTTCACATCCGCTAAAATTGACACACATCTTTGCAGCATTGTACAGTATGCTCTCTTCAATTTTTTGCTTGCCAGTATGTATTATAACATGAGATGAGGCTCTATCTTTGATATGCATCCAAATATCATCAGATTTTGCGATTTTTAGTATCTTCATATTCTCTTTTTGATTCCTACCAACAGAGACTTTGTACCCATCTATAAAAAATGATATTAGCTCATCTCCACTACTTTTTTTGGCTCTTCTTTTCTCTCTTTTTTGTGTATATAGATTTAGCTCATCGATGGTTTTTGTGGCTTTTAGTGCTCCTATTAGCCTATTTAAAAAGAGTATCTTATCTTCTAGATTCTCCTTTTCTATGTGTAGATTTTTCGCCTTTTGTTTAGCTTTTTTTGATCTCTCATATAGTATCTTGCTAGCCTCTTTTAGATCTCTAGCGTGTGAGGGGATCTCTACTTTTATCTCCTCTCCATCAAAACCTACAACCATCTGCTCTTTTTTATAAAAATCTATACTATTTAGATTTGCCAAGATAAGATCAGCCTCATTTTTTGCAACTTTTGATATCTCAAAAAGCCTCTCTTCTGAGCTTAGATTCTGTAGTGATACTAGAAGAGATTTTTGCCTCTTTAGTATATTTGATACTGCTTGAGATTTTTTTCTCTCTAGCTCTTCCCTCTCTATCTCTTCTCTTTTTTCTACCAAAAAGCTATCAATATCATCTATATCTATAGGCTTATCTCTTATCTCTCTTTTTGGAAGATCAAGCAGTCTCTTGCCCGCTTTTACCTCTCTAAATGAATTTCTTATATCAATATGCCTAAGAGCTTCTATGATTATGTTTTGATCATTTAAGATTATTGCATTTGTATTTTTTCCAGTAAATTCAACTTGAAGATATGTTTTTGTAGATTTATATTTAAGAGATGAGGTCACCTCAAATCTTATAATCCTATCATTTTCCAAAACACAAATACTCTCAATTTTTGCTTTTGAAAATAGCTTTTTGAGGTTGAGATCAAAAGGAGCTTGATATACTTTGGAGCTGACAAAATCTTTTTGGGTAAAAATAGAGCTAGCACCTCTTTTGAGATCTAGAAAATAGACATCATCTCTATTGAATTCTATTTTTAAGATATTATCATCTACTCTTCTTATGGAGTTTATATACTCAAACTCCTCAAATCTCTCTACTACCTTCTTTAGGACATGGTAGTTCATGATCTCTTTTTTCTCCCTGCAAGATCATAAAACTTCTTGAGTGACCTCTTCTCTTTTATGCCAATCTCATAACTAACCTTATCTAGATATATTTTTATGATATCTATTGGTATGTTTTTTCTTATAGATTCTCTTTTGATTATGTAGTATGGAATTTTTACCTTTTTTCTTACGAAAGCTTTGGACATTTTCCTATAAAACTCTATATCTCTATTGCAACACAACCTTGCAAATACAAAAGGTAGTCTATATTTTTGATGCCACGCTTCTGCTAGATCTATCACAGAATCATCCCTATCTATATAGATTCTTAGAGCTTTATCACCTATTGACACCCTACCCTCAATCTCCAAAATTTTCGCCAACTCATTTGATGTTTGCGAGTGAAAATCTATCTCACTTTTTTTGTCAATCTCTACAATAACACTCATGATCTCTTTTTTTGCAACAATACCAATATCTAGTGCCCCTTTTTGATTTTTTGCAACTATTGAGGAGATAAAAGCAGCATCTATTTCGCCTCTTTTGTAGAGTGAGTTTATTTTAGATGGGTAGCTCTTTTTGTTAAATGCGTACATCTTAAATCTACTAGGAGCTTTATATTTTTTCAAAAAAACATAAAAAGGGAGTAGATTTAGATAATCAATCTTTCCAAATTTCAAAAAACTGCCCTAGATTCTAGTAACAAGCACATCTGACATCAATAGTATATAGCACTTGTATATCCAACCACCCTACTCTTATCACCACTACTCCAGCTAGATGTCCTATAATCAACTATCTTAGGATTTAGATTCATCTCTTTTGAGGCACTAATCAAAGCCTCTATTCCAATAATCCCACACGCCTCACATCCTCTATGAAGCAGACTATTATCCCCTTTTGCTATAGCATGTAAGCAGATATTATCTATAGAGTTTGCCTCATCTTCGCTATAGAAGTGGCTAAGATCAGTGCTGATAACTACTCCATTTTTTGGATTTTTTAGCACATCTATTAGTATATTAGCCAAATCTTGAGGCTCACAATCCCCATACACAAACTCTATAGCTTTTGCATCCTCAAAATAGTATTTCACAAATGGAAACTGCACCTCAGTGCTATGCTCTTTGTGAGCATCTTTTACAAACTCTAATCCATATCTATCTTTTATTTGAGATATAAGCTCTCTATCACACATTAGCTCATAATTTTTCAAGGAGATAGAACCAAAATCTCCAATACTTATCCCCTTGAAGTAGTGGTGATGAGATGGTCCAAAGATCAAAATATTCTCTATTTGGCTATTTTGTGAAAAGATTCTGTATGCTGCATTTGCACTAAAACCACTATATACATATCCAGCATGTGGCACAATAATAGCTCTTGGGATGTTATCAAAAAAGCTATCATCTTCTTTGATCGCCTCATCTAGCATTACATTAAATTTCTCTATCAAAAGCTTTATCTCAGCACAACTCTCAGGATAAAATGTGCCTCTAAAATAGTATTCTCTAACTTCGCTCTCTCTACTCAAAATCATCCTCCCTTAGAGGTTTCCCATACTCCAAATCCATCTTTGCAGTTTTGCCCAAAACCTCATAGTAGTATTTTGGCTCCAATCCATCATTTGGTCTAATAGATCTTATGTTTTTAGATGATAGCTTCTCCCCTTGTTTTATATCCTCCACCACAAAAAGACTTCTTGCAAATCTTCTACTCTTTTTGCTCTTTTGGCTAAGCTCATAAGAGACACTCCCTAGTGCTTTTTCTACATTTCTTATGGATTTTACCATCATCTCAAGCTCTTTTGGCTCTAAAGAAAAGCTACTATCCACTCCTTTGTTACTCCTATCTAGAATAAAGTGCTTCTCTACTATTTTTGCTCCTAGACTTACAGAGGCAATAGGCACTTCAATCCCAAGTGTATGATCGCTCAAACCTATAGGCACTCCAAATCTTCTCCTCATATCCTCAATAGTTCTAAGATTTATCTCCTCATAAGGAGCTGGATATGATGAGGTGCATTTAAGCAAAGCAACATCTCTGTTTCCAGATTCAAAGCAACTCTTCAAAGCTAGCTCTATATCTTCAATCGATGCAATACCTGTTGAAAATATAATAGGCTTACCCTTTTTTGCTACATACTCAATAAGTGGAATATCATTTATCTCAAAAGAGGCGATTTTATAAGCTGGAACATCTAAAGATTCCAAAAAATCTACTGCACTAAAATCAAAAGGAGAACTAAAACACTCTAACCCAAGATCTCTAGCATACTCCATAAGCTCTTCATGCCACTCCCATGGAGTGTATGCCTCTTTGTATAGATCATATAGTATTCTACCATCCCAAATAGTCTCTTCATCTATTTTGAAGTGTTTATTGTCACAATTTAGAGTGATAGTATCTGGGGTGTAGGTTTGTAGCTTTATAGCATCTACTCCGCATCTGCTTGCTGCTTCTATAGTCTGAAGTGCTACATCTTTGCTCCCATTGTGATTTGCTGAGAGTTCTGCAATAATATAGCAACTTTGCATTTCACCACTAAAAATTTTCTCTATTTTTGACATAAAAAACCCTTTTGCATTATAAGCAGACCCTCTCTCTTCTCTATCATAGTGTAGTTATGATTTTTGTAGAGATTTTGGGCGATAAAATTATCCTCTTTTACTTTTATCACAATTTTATCTATTTTAAGCTTTTTGCATATTATCTCTTCTGCAATACTAAGTAATATAGCACCAACTTTTTTGGATTTTGGATTTTTGTAGATTCCAAAGCTACATTGAGTGATTTTGATATCTTCAATAGTAACTACTCCAATATCAGAAACCTTGAAGTAAAACTTATCACTCCTATCTCCTAAACCATCCAAAAAAGCTAGATGAGAATCCATATCTATCTCTTGAGTGTTGATCATATTTTCTAAGATAGCTCTACTATTTCGCCAAGAGAGAATCTCCACTTTTTCATCATCATCTAAGTGGATAAAGTTTTTTAGCTCTAGATTTTGGATGGTTAGATTCCTCTTTAGCTTCATATCTAGATAGTATCTTTTTATCTCCTCTGCTATATTTTGACCACCATTTTTGCTAAATCTTTTCACTAAAGAGCTTGAGATTTTATCTCTAGATTCTTTGGATTCTAATCTCTTTAGATTTGAGCTTATTCTATCTTGAAAATCTATTTTTTCATAATCCCCCAAATATGTTGTAAGTCCATATTTCTCCAAGTAAGCGATATTATTTTTTTGATTATCTGCTATTTGGATTGAGAGCGTTGGCACACCTAGTGCACATAACTCAAGCAAACTTTGCCCACCTGCACAAATAGCTACATCACTCTCCCTCATAACACTTGCTACTTCATTTGCATCTAGATTTTTATGATAGACAATCCCTCTCTCCTCTGTTTTGTAACTATCTGTGATGATTTGAGAGATTTGGAGATTCTTATTGTATTTTTTTATACTTTTGATAATTTTTGAAGATATATCTCTTATATCATTTGCTCCAAGCACTATAAGAATCTTCTCTATTTTTTCTCTATGTTCTCTTTTTTGCTCTACAAATTCAGGTCGCAAAAGAAGATACTCCTCTCCTAGTAGGTAGGTGTGATTTTTATCTTTTTTATATAAATTTTCAGCACCAATAGCACAATTTAGTATCATCCCATTTGGATAATCTATCCTAAAGTTATCATCAAAAAAGAGGCAAGGAGCAGATTTGGAGTATCTACTGTAAACTAAAGCAGTAGCAATATAAGAATCAATCACATAAAAATCAAATCCATCCACAAAATCCTCACACCAATGAAGAA
>JAABSR010000030.1 GCA_011390245.1 Campylobacterales bacterium | reverse complement strand
ATCACTAAAAAGATCTACCTCTATTTGTGAGGCTATTTGCCTTAGCTGTTCAACTGCTGCAAGTCTTTGCAAGTCACATGCAGCGATAAGTACTTTTTTGTTTTTTCCTTTTAGGTAGTTTGCAAGTTTTCCGGTTGTGGTGGTCTTACCACTACCTTGAAGTCCAGCCATCAAGATAACTGTAGGTGGTCTTGAAGAGTATGTAAATCCATAGTTGCCAGGTGCTTTTAGAATCTCTGTAAGTCTTACCTTTAGAGATTCTAAAAAGTTCTCTTTGCCTATTCCAGCAGCTTTTGTATCAAGCTCTACATCTCTTAGAAGATCTTTTGTGATTTTATAGTGAACATCTGATTTTAGTAGTGATTTTTTAAGCTCATCTATAGCTTTTTTTAAAGCCTTCTCATCATCATGAAATCTAATCTTGTTAATAGCCGATTTAAAAGAATCACTCAACGCTCCAAACAAATCTACAAACCTCCTGCAAAGATTAAAAACAAATAGTTTATGTACTGCTTCAAAAGTGAAATCGTACAAATTTTGAGGGTAGGATAATACAAAAAATCAACTTTGAGTTGGATAAAAGAGGGGGTTATTTTTAGAAAAATATATTATAACTTAAACTCTTATAGAATAGTTTGGCTATAAATTATGATTAAAGAAAATAAAAAAAGTTTTTTGCTTGACATTATTTAGATATCTTACTATAATGCCAAAAGCAAAATTCACTTTTGTCACGATTGAGACCAAATTTATTTAAAGGATATTGATTATGGAAAACAAAGAAGAAAAGTTGAGTTACGACGCTCTTTTGAAAAGTAACTCACTAAAGGTCACACCTCAGAGGATGGCGATACTTCAAGAGATTGATAGAAGTTGCCACATAAGTATAGAAGATATTTATGAAAATATCAAAACTGTCTATCCATCTATCTCACTTGCTACTATATATAAAAATATTACTAGCATGGTAGAGGTTGACATTCTAAAAGAGGTGAAGATCCCAGGTCACAAAAGCAAATACGAACTTTCAAAAATGCCTCATTCGCATTTTGCTTGTAGATATTGTGGTTTTTTACAAGATATTGATATTTCTGGTAAAGAGCTTACAAAAAAGCCACCAAGATTTGATGGCTTCACTGTTGAGGATACTTTAGTTACTTATGTTGGAAAATGTCCAGAATGTAATAATAAAGCATCTTGAGCTATAAATTTTCGATTATTTGAAAATTTTCAAAATTCTTTAAGCTAAAAATAAATATCATTTGTCATCCGATTGAAACTATCGGACTGGCAAATGTTATAAATTAAGGTAAATGGATTTTTGGAAATAGATAGTTTATTCTTCGTTGAGAGACTTTCAGTTTTACCCCCTGTTCTTTTACTAAATTAACAATTGCTAGATTCTAATTCACACTATGGAGATTTGTTTTGAAGAGTATTTATGTTGGCAACATGCCATACAAGACTACACAAGAAGACCTTGAGGAGTTATTTTCTCAGTACGGTTCAGTAAGTTCAGTAAAAATTATTACTGATAGAGAGACAGGAAGATCAAAAGGTTTTGGTTTTGTTGAAATGGATGCAGAGGGTGCTGATAAGGCAATTGATGCGTTAAACGACAAAGAGTTTGACGATAGAAGATTGAGGGTTAATGAGGCTAAGCCTAGAGAGAGCAGACCTCCAAGAGATTAAGAATCTAGCAGAATTAATTTCTGCTAGTTCTACTTTTACTACTTTTTTATCTACTTTTACACCACAAAATAAAATGAGTTCTACTATTTTCAATTATCAGCTCAAAACGATATAATTACATAAAGATAACAGATTTTACAAAGGTTTGATATTGATACTGCTATTTATTATCTCAATTATCGCAGGTATATTTGTGATAGCTTATGAGAAGAGGGCAAAAAAAGAGAATGATATACTTTTAGATGATTTCATTTCTGGGATAAGAAGTGAAGAACACACAACAGAAGAGAAACTTAAAAAGACACAATCTATGCTACTTCTAAATGGATATAAAATTCTAGATATAAGCAACAATAAAATAGAGGCTAAAAAGAGAAGATTTTCTCTAGGGTGGTTTCTTATATGGCTATCTCTTGGTGGGATTGGTGCGATTATCTATCTTTTGTATCACTTTTTTATTAAGAGAAATGAGTATTTAGAGGTTATCTTTTGAGAGGTTTATGATGAGTGAAAATATAAAAGAGTCAATAGAAACACTTTTGGTTACAAAGGCTGCTATAGAGGGAGTTGTAAAGGGTGATGACTATATGTTTGCATCTATGATGGCAAGATGTGGAGAGTATTTAGAGAAATTTTCAGATGATGAAAGATCTAAAGCTAGAGAGGAGATGTTGGCAAAAATTGAAGGCTATGAAAGCGATAGTGCAAATTTTTTGCCACATCTTGATAGTACTGTAAAAGAGCATCTTAAGATTATATATTTGACATTTTTAGCCCTTGATAATAAAAGCTCTATGGAGAGTATAAAAATTTGTGAGAAGCTTATAGATGAAGAGCTTAGTGAAGTTGAAAGTATTGAGCTTCAAAATATAAAAAGAGAGTTCGTACTCAAATACTATTTTAATCATCAAGTATAATTCAAAAATCTAGCTCATGCAAACATCTCTCTTTTAGAGATCAATTTATCTAATTTTATATCTAATTTTTAGCTATTCTACAAAATATATGTATCAAAAATTGATACTTTGATGTCAAATTTTGATACATAATACTACAAATAAAAATAGAAAAATGACTTCAATCCCCCTATATATGGCGATAACGATTTAGGCATGGTAATTGCCTACATGTTTGTGTTTCCCAAAAATTTCTAAGGAGGTCTATATGGTTGAAGAGAGACAAAAAAATAGCAGGAGAGGATTCTTAAAGCTCTCAGCACTTGGCATTGGTGCTGTAGCAGTTGCTCCTTCTTTGATGGCTAGTGGACATGGAAAAAGTGGCTCAGTTTTTAGTGAGTATCCAAATACAAAAATTGGATCACTTTCAGCTCTTAAAAAGAGTGGAGAGCTAGATTTTAGTTACCCAAGTGCTAGTTCACTTTGTAAAGCAGTATTTGTAGATGGAGAGGCGAAAGCTTTTAGTACGATCTGTACACATAAAGGTTGCCCTACAGCATACAATAAGTCTGCAGGTGTGTTTGAGTGCCCATGCCATTTTACAAAGTATGACGCTAAAAAAGATGGTCAAATGATTATTGGTCATGCGACTGGTGGACTACCAAAGGTGCTTCTAGAGATAAAAGGCGATGATATTTATGCTGTTGGCATGGATGGTCTGATTTTTGGCAGAATAAACAATAACATAGGTTAAGGAGAATAGATATGGCGATAACACTAAATGATAGATTACCAATACCTCACAAAGATGCTGAGGTTAAAAATATAACCTGTGAGTTCTGTATTGTTGGATGTGGCTATAAAGCTTATAAGTGGCCTCAAGGTAGAGAGGGAGCGCTTAAAAATAACGCACTAGGAGTAGATCTTGGTGAGCAACAACCAACTTATGGTGAGTGGTGTAGTGAGAGAATGTACAATACTGTCACTGATAGAGATGGTAAAAAGTATAATCTAATGGTCATCCCTGATCAAGATTGCGTAGTAAATATAGGTCAAAATTCTGTTCGTGGTGGTATGATGGGTGTCTCTACATTCAACGCTACAAGTGCTACAAGAGATAGACTAAAAGAGCCAATGATCTACAGAGGCGGTATGCTAATGGAGACATCTTGGGAGGAGGCAGCTACGCTTGTTGCAAAAGTCTATAAAAGAGTGATAGACAATGATGGAGCAGATGAGATATCTCATAAAACATTTGACCACGGTGGCGGTGGCGGTGGATTTGAAAACACTTGGGCAACAGGTAAACTATTCCACACTGCAATTGGTACAAATTCAGCCTCTATACATAATAGACCTGCTTACAACTCAGAAGTCCACTCAAGTAGAGAGATGGGTATTGGTGAGTTGAACTCAAGCTACTATGATACAAGTATTTCAGATGTGATGATGGTCGTAGGTTGTAATCCTTATGAGTGTCAAACAAATCTTTTCAATATACACATGCAACCAAATTTAGAGGGCGCTACTATAGAAAATAAGAAAAAAGAGTATGAGAGCGGTGAGAGTGCCCAAAAAGGAAAAATCATCTTTGTTGACCCAAGAAGAACTGCTTCTGTAGTGATAGCTGAAAAAATTGCAGGCAAAGATAATGTACTTCATCTCAAGCTAAAGCCAGGTACTGATATTACTCTTATGAATGCACTTGTAACTTACATCTTTGAAAAAGGTTGGGAAGCAAAAGATTTTATCAAAAACCACACAGAGAACTTTGCAGAGATGTACAAGGTAAATAAGATATCTTTAAAAGATGCTGCAAAAATTACAGATTTAAAAGAATCTGACATAGTAAAAGCTGCAGAGTGGATTGCAAAACCAAAGAAAAGTGGTCATAGACCAAGAAATGCGATCTATTATGAAAAAGGTATCATCTGGGGTATCAAAAACTACGAATGTGTGGCTTCTGTGGTAAATCTAGGAATGCTTACTCACTCTGTAGGTAGGGTTGGTACTGGTATTTGTAGAGCTGGTGGCCATCAAGAGGGATATACTAGACCTCACTACAATGGACCAAGCAGACAAAATCTAGCGGTTATTGATACAGATATTATCGAAGGTAAATATTTAGTTTATAGTATTTGGGCAACTAATCCTTTTGGTCAATCAATAGCTACTGAGAGACTTAGAAATGCTGTAACTAAAAGATCTCAAATTGTAAAAGATGCTATAAATGGTTATCATGGAAATGATCTTGATGAGTTAGCTGAGATCATCTATAGAGCTACAAAGATAGGTGGCCTATTTGTAGTAGATGCTGATATCTATCCAAACCAAGCAACACAGAGATCTCATATTGTATTTCCAGCAGCGACTACTATGGAGATGAATCTTACTTCTATGAGTGGTGAGCGAAGACTAAGACTATCTGAAAAAGTGATGGATGCTCCTGGAAGCTCTAAGCCTGATTGTCTAATAGCCGCAGATATTGCAAATGCTCTAAAAGCTGAATATCTAAAAGCTGGCAATAAAGAGATGGCAAAGAGATTTGAGGGCTTTGAGTGGAAGAGTGAAGAGGATGCGTTCAATGATGGTTTTGCTGGACAAGGTGCTAGCATGGCGAGCCAAGGTGGCGGAACTGGAAAACTAGCAAATTATAGCAATCTAAGAAAAGCAGGAAATAATGGCGTACAGTTGCCAATAATTAAGAGAGATGGTGATAAACTAATTGGCACAAGATTACACTATAGTGATGGCAAATTTGGCACAAAATCTGGAAGAGCAACATTTTTGCCTACTCCTCAACCAGCAATGCCAGCACAGGTTGCAAAACAGCAAAAAAGATTTAAATACTGGGTAAATACAGGAAGAATCAATGAAGTTTGGCAATCAAACTATCACACAGGCAGGTTGGAATTCACAGCAAAAAGATGGCCTATGGCTCCACTTGAAATCCACCCTAAAGATGCAAAAGATATAGGTGTGATAAGTGGTGATATTGTACAATTAAGCAATGACTATGGTTCAACTAGAGCAATAGCTGTTGTGACTGATTGCGTAAGAGAGGGAGAAGTGTTTGGTGGTTTTGGATTCCAAAACTCAATCATCAATGACCTCTGTACTGATTATGTGGATCCTGATACTAAGATTCCTTTTTATAAAGGAACTGTAGCAGATATTGTAAGAGTGGGTAGAAGTGAACCACTTATCAAAGATATGACATTTGTAGAAAGGGCATAGATTCTATCTGTAGTGGGTCCCTCCGCTACAGATAGTTATTTTACAACAAGGACTTTAGATGGTTTTGATCAATTTTTTGGGACCAATAAAAACCACACCATTGGAAGTTGATTTTGTTAGTACTCTGAGAGATATTTCAGAAGTTTTATCAAAAGATCCATATTTAAAAAATTGGCTAGTAGATTGTACTATTGCAGTAAATGATGTGATTGTTTATGACCTTGAAACACCTATAGAAGATGGTGATATTGTATCTGTTTTGCCTCCTGTTTGTGGCGGGTAGATGGAGGAGTATTTTTTACGACAGTACCCACTTTTTGGAGAGAAGAAGCAAAAGAGCCTAAAAAGTAAATCAATAGCTATTATAGGATGTGGAGGATTGGGTTCAAATCTAGCTCTCACACTTGGATCTAGCGGTATTGGCAAAGTCTATTTAGTTGATTTTGATGTTGTGGCAGTGCACAATATCCATAGACAAATCGCCTATAGGTTAGAGGATATCAACAAACCAAAAGCAAAACTGCTAGCAAAGATTCTAAGAGATAGATATGATGGAGTAGAGGTTATAGAATTTGTAGGAAGTTTTGAAGAGTTTAAGAAGATTGATGCTAAGTATGATGTCTTGATAGATGGTACAGATAACCTACCCACTAGAGCAAAACTTGAAATGCATGCAAGAGAGCTAAATATCCCTTGGGTTTATGCTTCTGTAGAGGAGTTTCACGGCTATGTCTGCTTTTTCAAAAATAGTACTTTTGCAAAAGCGATAACAATAAATGATAGAGTATCCGCAGGAATCGCCCCACCAATTGTATCTCTTATAGCATCTTTTGAAGCAAATTTAGTTCTAAGATATTTAGTAGGATTAAATACTGAGATGGATATCTTAAACTACCTCTATTTTGACGAGGATGGCATATTTCGTGTAGATGTATTTCAGATGCCTATCTAAAAAAGCTCTAACTCTCCATCACCATCATCCATATTTTTTTCTTGAAATATCATCTCAACTTGAAGACATGAGCTTAGAAGGGAGCTATCAAGATAGTGAACATCTATAGTATCTTTTGTAATAAAAATTGTATTTCTCCAAGATGTGAGGTCATACAAAATATTTGTAAGATACATCACTAGGTGTTTATTGTTGACCTCATTTAGTTGCTCTGATTTTAAGCTTTTTAGCATTTTTGAGAATGATTCTATTGCATAAGCTAGATGTTGAAACTCAACTAGTTCCTCTATGACGAGAGCATATTTGAAGAACTTATCTCCAATCTCATGCACTCCTTCAACAGTTGGAGTTCTCTCAAAATCTAAAATCTTAATATCAAGATCATCTTCATCCTCTTCAAGTTGCTCTATTTTGCCAACTATGTTTATTGGTGTATTTTCAACATATTCTGTAGCAGATACTTTATCTGTGTGTGTTTTTCTAAGTATGTTTTTATCATCTTCGCTGATGTTGGTATCTTTTATTTCGTTACTATCTTTTATAGCTCTGTTTTTGTACAACATAAAAGTTATTTTGTTGTTGCTAATGACATATTTTGCGTGCTCATAGTGTTTTAGAAGGATATTTTTTATAGTTCCCTCACCAATGATATTTATAGCATGCATAGTCAAAAATAGTGCCTCTTCATTCTCTTCAGCTACTATTGTAAAGTTGATGCCATTTTCAACTATAAAAGCACCAATAGCATATATGATTCTAATACAATCGCTTAGATTTTCTATCTCTTTTGAGGCATCTGTTAGATAGCACTCCCAAAATTCAGCTAGTGCTGCTTTGTCATTTATCCTAAATACAAGCTCTCTATTATAAACATTTTTTGTAAAAAGATTTGTGGCTTTGTTATCTATATACTTATTTCTTCTAAAATCAATTAACTCAATATAGTTTTTTACTCTTTTTATAAAGACATTTGAATCAATAGGCTTCCTTATGTAGTCTTCACATCCATTTAGTATCATAGTCTTTTTAGATTCTTCATCATCAAGAGCTGAAATCGCGATAATCATAACCTTTTTATCAAACTCTCTTATCTCTTTTGTGGCTTCGATACCATCTTTATTTGGCATCATAATATCCATAAAAATAATATCAATATTCCCTTTTTTTACTGCTTCTACAGCCTCTTTTCCATCTGTAGCAGTAGATATCTCGACATCCTCTATATCTTCTAAGAGTAGTTCTATAGTAGTTCTATTGTCTCTATTGTCATCAACTATAAGTATATTTTTTTTGATCATGTATCCTCTTTACTTAAGAATTTTATTAGAAAACTAGCACCACCTAGAGATTTTGAATCTAAAAGCTTTAGCCCAAGATTTAACTCAGCTGATAGTAATTTTACAAAATATAGTCCCACTCCACTACCTGTAATATCTTTTTTTAGATCAGAACCATCTTGTGCATATAGCTCAAAAACTTTATCTTTATTTTTTATGCCACTACCATCATCTTCAATCAAAACAAAAGCTATTCCATTTTCGTCTCTGCCAGTCTTTATGTTGATAATTTTATCCCCATATTTTAGAGAGTTTGAATAGATATTTGAGATAATCTGCTTTACTTTTAACTCATCTGAGATTACACTCTCTTTGAGTCCATTTTCAAATCTAGTTTCTATACCTTTTTCTAGTGCAATAGAACTAAAATCTTCTATAATATCAGAAATGATGTGGCTTAGGTTTATAGTCTCTTTTTTTATAGATATTTTGCCAGCTTTTAGTTTTGCTATCTCTAAAAGATTTGTAACTATATTTAGCATATATGCACCATTTCTATTCACACTTGAAAGTAGTGATAAAATCTTATCCTTACCTTCAAAGTCACTTTTTTTTAGCTTTTTTATGGCATATTCACTAAAGTTAATAATAGCATTTAGAGGAGTTTTTAGCTCATGAGTGAAGATGACTAGAAATGAGTCCTTTGTCTTGCTAACCTCTTCTAAGACTCTCTTTTGAGCCTCTTGCTCTTTTATCTTCTCCTCTTCTAATTTGGTTTTGATCCTTAGCTCTTCAAGCTCAGTGATATCTTCTCTTATTGCCATATATTCAACTATATCACCACAATCATCAAGTATTGGGAAGATAGTTGCATTTACAATATAAAAACCCCCATCTTTTTTTCTGTTTTTTATCTTTCCGCTCCAAACTTTTTTGGAGCTAATTCTATCCCAAAGCTCCATAAAAGCTGAAGAATCCATATCTGGATGTCTTACAATATTGTGATTTTTACCAAGTAGCTCATCTATGCTATACCCAGATATTTTACTAAATTTCTCATTTGCAAAAGTAATGATACCTTTTGGATCTGTTTTTGAGACAATAAAAAACTCTTTTAGTGCATCAAAATGCTGTAGTGCATTGTAGAGCTTTTTTTCTAATGTTATTCCATTTCTAAGCTCCAATATTATATCTACAAGAGTGTTTATTCCTGAAGGTTTGATAATATACTTATCTATACCTAGCCCAATAGCACTAAGTATTGTATCGCTCTCACTATAAGCTGTCAAAACTATAAAGTGGACTTTATTTGAGAGTTTTTTAATCTCTGTAATCATCTCTATACCATCTAGTTCTGGCATATTGAGGTCTGTAACCACAATGTCATAATCTTTTTTCTTGAACTCCTCTAAACCCTCTAGTCCATTTGTGGCTGATACGACATTTTTGAACTTTCTTTGAAGCTTCCCATAGGTAACTTTGCGGATTATATCCTCATCTTCTACATACAAAACGCTGATATCATCTATAAGTTGCTCTTTTGTTGTTGTGTTCTCTTGTGAACTTTTCTCCATAGTACCTCAATTCAATTTATCTGTTATCTAAAGTTTTTAAATATTATAGTACAATATTATCAATTGTAAATTTAGCCACAACCATGTGGGAGAAAATCATAGGAGTTTATATGCCAAAAAATGTTGTTCTTGTTGATGATTCTAAGACTATTATTGCAACTGCTGAGATGGCAGTAGAGGAGCTTGTAAGTGAAGGGATTATTAACTTCAAAGCCTACACAAACCCTGAAGAGCTCTTAAATGATGCTATAAGTGGTGCACTTGATTATGATCTACTTATTAGTGATATAAATATGCCACAGATGAATGGACTTGATCTCTCAGCTGAACTAAAGAGGCACGAGCAATTTAAAAACAAGCCTATACTAATTCTCACAACTGAAAGTAGTGCTGATATGAAAACAAAAGGCAAAAGCATAGGCGTGACAGGCTGGATGGTAAAACCTTTTGATGGTGCAAAACTAGCTAAATCAATAAAAATGGTTCTAGGACTGTAGAGATGGATGAAGCTAAAAAAGGCTCTGATATTGCAGAAGAGATCAAAAAAGAGCTAAGCTCTGTAGCTCAAAATAGATATCTGACTTTTTATATTGAAGATGAAAAATATGGGATTAATATACACAATGTCAAAGAGATTATTGCCTATATGAGAACAACAAAAATCCCAAAAACACCTGAATATATGAAAGGCGTTATGAATCTTAGAGGTAATATTATCCCTGTAGTAGATACAAGGCTAAAGTTTAATCTCAAAGAGATTGAGCCTCAGATGCATACAGCTATTGTTATTATTCAACTAGGCGGTGTTTTGGTTGGATTTGTTGTTGATATGGTAGATGAGGTGCTTTCAGTCAAAGATGAGCAACTCTCAGATACTCCAAAGTTTGGCTCAAAAATAGACACAGATTATATAAAAAATATGGTAAGGAGTGAAGATGAGGTCATTATGGTTCTCAATCTTGACTCTTTGATGAGTCAACAGGAGTTGGAGATTTATGATACGATATCTCAAGATTAGGGGCTGTTTTGTTTAACATAGATGGAGAGGTTTTAAATATCACACTGGATATGGGGCTTGATGATGTTGTTGAGTTGAAGAATTTTATTGAGAGCAGATTGGAGTATATTGATGAGATAGGGATAGATGGAAGCGGAAAAGACTTTGCAACTTCTAGCCTTCTTCAACTACTTATCAGTATAAAAAAGAGTAAACCAGAAATAAAAATACCATTGCTAGAGGGTTGCAACTTCGAGCTAAAAGAGTTTGGCAAAATATCATGGACTGAGGAAGAGCTGGTGGACAATGGATAAAGAGAAACTCAAAGAGATATTTATTGAAGAGGCTTCTGAGATTATTGAGAAGCTTGATATTGAGATAATAAATCTAGAAGAGAAGCCCGATGACAAAGATCTTTTAAATGAGCTTTTTAGGGGTGTACATACACTAAAAGGGAGTGCTAACTCTTTTGGCTTTAAGAGACTTGGAGAGTTTGTGCATGGCTTTGAAGATGTCTTAGATTATTACAGAGGTGGCGATGATGTTCCTCAAAGAGAACATATTGATATATTTTTAGATGCAGTAGATGTTATAAAAGAGGTTTTTGAGTATGAGATAAATGATACTAGCGGTGTTCCTGATAGGTATCAAGATTGTATTGATGCTTTTAGAAATCTCATAAATGCCAAAAAGAATAGTTCAGAGAGTGATGAAGTTAGTGCGACTTTGGATGATTTGGATAGTAAAGATATCAGTAGTGAGTTTGCTCTAGATGATGATGAAACCACCAAAGAGCAGGGTAGCAGTAATGTCACATCTCTCCAAAAAGAGCTACTAAGATCACTAAGTGAAACTGAGATTTTGCTAAAAATAGTTCTAACTCTAGATGATGATTTATACCTAAGAGGTCAAGATCATACAATTTTCTTGAGACTTTTAAAATCAGAAGGAGTTATCCTATCATCCTTTTGGGATCTCTCAAAAGTTCCACCACTAAATGAGCTTGATCCACAAAAAAACTACATACCCTCTGTTGAAATATACCTCAAGACTACAAAAGATATAGAGGAGATTGGTGAGATTTTTGAGTATTTAGAGGATTATGAGTATAAAATAGAAGAGATCTCTATAAATTTTTCAGATGAAGAGGAAAATAAGGAAGAGGAGAAGGTCAAAGAAAAGAGTGCTAAAGAAGAAGTTAAAAACATTGAAAGCCAACCTCAGGCAAAACCTAGAAAAACACAAAAGAGTGAAAATAGCCAAGAGATAAAAACTCCTTCAGCATCACAGCAGAGATCTTTTGTCAAAATAGATACCCTAAAATTAGATGAGCTATTTGATTCTGTTGGTGAGCTAGTGATTGCTCAAAATTTTCTAGCAGAAAATGAAAAAATAAATAATATAAAAGATGAGAATGTTCTAAAAACAATAGAGACGCTCTCAAAGATTACAAGACTTATCCAAAATAGAGTGATGTCTCTAAGAATGGTTCCAATTCGAGATACTTTTGAGAAGATGAAAAGGGTTGTTAGAGACTCATCTAGAAAAGTAAAAAAAGAGGTCAAGTTAATCATAAGCGGAGAGGATACAGAGATAGATAAGACTATGGTTGATGCACTCTCAGATCCTCTTATACATATGATAAGAAATGCCATAGATCATGGACTTGAAGCAACTCCAGAAGATAGAGAAGCAAAGGGCAAAAATAGAGAGGGTGAGGTAGGGCTTAGAGCATATCATAAAGGTGGAAATATCGTCATTGAGATAAGTGATGATGGCAGAGGTATAAATCGCGATAAGGTTTACAAGAAGGCTCTTGAGAGAGGTCTTATTAGTGAAGATGAGGAGCTTAGCGATTCTCAAGTGTTTGGACTTATCATGCAAGCTGGATTTTCAACTGCAGATAAGATAAGTGATATATCAGGCCGTGGAGTAGGGCTAGATGTTGTTCGCTCCTCCATTGAGGCACTGAGGGGAAAAGTTGAGATTGAATCCAAATTAGATAAAGGCTCAAAATTTTGCATACTTCTTCCTTTGACTTTGGCTATTATTGATGGAATGCTTGTTAAAAGCTCAGGGGAGACATTTATAATACCAACACTCTCTATTGTAGAATCATTTAGACCTCACGAAGATATCGTTCATACAGCTCAAGGGCAGGGTGAGTTTGTAAATCTTAGAGATGAGCTTTTGCCTATTGTTAGACTAAATAGAATTCTTGAGCTAGATAATAATAATCCAAAAGTGTGCGAGTCAACCCTAGTGTGTGCTGAAAATGAGAATGGAAGATTTGCAATACTTGTAGATGAGCTAGTTGGAAGACAACAAGTTGTTATAAAAACTCTAGGAAAAACACTATCTCACCTAAAAGAGGTATCAGGTGGAGCTGTTTTGGGCAATGGCGAGATAGCACTTATTTTAAATGTAGAGGGTCTTTATAACTAACTAAGCAGGTAGGAATCTTGGAATTAGACATAACTCCTAAAGAGTTCAATCTCTTTAGGGAATATATATACAAACAAACAGGTATATCTCTATCTGAAAAAAAGATAACTCTAGTTAGGGGTAGGCTTTCAAAAAGAATAAGAAAGCTAGGACTTAAAAACTTTAGCGACTATTATAATCTAGTAGTAGAAGATAATAGCGGTGAAGAGTTAACTCTTCTTATAGATTCTATAAGCACTAATGTTACATCTTTTTTTAGAGAGGCTGGACAGTGGGAGTTTTTGAAAAATGATCTTCAAAATATCCTAAAAAGATGCAAAAATAGAAGACTAAGAATCTGGTCTGCTGCTTGTTCAAGCGGAGAGGAGCCATATAGTATTTTGATGTTTTTGCAAGAGAATATGAAAGATTTCAACTTATGGGATATAAAGATTTTAGCCACTGATATCTCAAATCAGATTCTTCTAAAAGCATCCAAAGGTGAATATCAAGATAAGTCTGTAGAGACTGTACCAAAACATGTTTTGGCAAAAAACTTCAATAAAATAAATAAAGGCAATGAAACACTTTATGTAGTAAAAGATTTTTTAAAAGATAGAGTTGTTTTTAGAAGTTTTAATTTGATAAATGGAGATTTTGCAATATTTAAAAATAAATTTGATATGATTTTTTGTAGAAATGTGATGATCTATTTTGATGGAGAATCCCAAAAGAAACTTGTAAGCGAATATGCAAAACTTCTAGAGAGAGGTTCATATCTTTTCGTAGGACATTCAGAATCTTTGACAAGAAACAAAGATGAGTTTAAGCTTGTAAAAGCCTCTATTTATGAAAGAATTTGATAAAGGATAAATGATATGGATAGTAGAGATATAGATCTTAGCAAGGTTGAAGATGAAGCGATTCTTTGGGAGATAGGTAGAAGATTTGAGGAGAAAGATGCATCTTTAAAAGAGATGGAATTTATGACAAAAAAACTCCTTGAGCTAAATGAGAATACAAAAAAAGCAGAAGAGATAAAAGGAGAGTTTTTATCTATCATAAAAAATGAGTTTAATAACCCTCTCTCAAATCTCCTAAATTTAGCAAAATCTCTAGAGACAAAAAGAGAGAGCGATAAGTATTTTGATATAGTAAAATATATAAATCTAGAGTTAAGAGGTCTTGATTTTCATTTCAAAAATATCTTTGCAGCTACTGAGATAGAAGCTGGTGAGATAGGCAACTACTACGCAAGTGTTAACTTTGTATCATTAGCAGAGGATGTTATATCACATTTTAAGTATCTAATATTGGATAAAAATCTAAAAATGGAGATAGAAAACACAATAGAATCCAAAATCATCTCAGATGCAAATAAGATATATGTAATTCTTCTAAATCTAGTCTCAAATGCTTGTGAATACTCTTTTCCAGATTCTAAAGTACATATTAGATTTAAAGAGGATGATAAGAACTTTTTGATTGAAGTTGAAGATTATGGAGAGGGAATAAAAGTAGAACATCACGCCATGATCTTTAATAGATTCTCAAAATTTTCAAGTGGTAGGACTAGGGCACACACTGGACTTGGACTTGGTCTATCTGTCTCACTTGGTATGGCAGAAGCACTAAATGGAGAGATAGGCTTTAAGTGCAAAGAGGGGAATACTATCTTTACAGTCACGCTGCCAAAAGCATCTGCTGAACAAAGTATGAGTGACTCTTCTGAGGATTCTAATATGACACTTTTTGATGATTTTGAAGATGGTGTGGAGATGTAATGTATGCAAAGAAATTTATAAATGTAGGTGAGATCTATGTAGCTACAAAACCCACAGAGATTGTGACTGTTTTGGGCTCATGTGTATCTGTTTGCCTATATGATAGAGTAGAGCAGATTGGTGCTATGAATCACTATCTTGTTCCTTTGTGGAATGGAAACGGTTTGGAATCTCCAAAGTATGGCAACATATCCATACCAAGACTTATAGAGACAATGCAAAATATCGGTTGTAATTTATATAATATTGAAGCAAAACTTTTTGGTGGTGCAAATATAAATATTGCAAAAAGTGAGCACATGATGATAGGCAAAAAAAATGTCATCATCGCAAAAGAGATGCTAAGGCAATACAACATAAAAGTTAGTGCTGAAGATACAGGTGGAAATACTGGTAGAAGAATTTTACTTAGAAGCGATACAGGAAAAGTGATGCTAAGATACACAAAAGGGAATAGTTGATAGATGCCTATTAAAGTCCTCATAGTCGATGATAGTGCTACTGCAAGGGCGGTGCTTAAAGAGATACTCTCTGATGCAGATGATATTGAGGTAGTGGGTGTCGCACCTGATGCTTATGTGGCTAGAGATAAGATTGTACAGCTAAGGCCTGATGTAATATGTCTTGATGTTGAGATGCCAAGAATGGATGGTATTACATTTTTGAAAAAGCTCATGAAGCACATGCCTACTCCAGTGATTATGGTCTCTTCACTTACTAGAAAAGGTGCTCAAACTACACTAGATGCACTTGATGCTGGTGCGATTGATTATGTAGAGAAGCCTCATTCAAATATTTATGATGGAAGCAATGAGATAAAAGATATACTTCTAGAGAAGATAAGAGTAGCATCAAAAGCAAATGTCAAAAAACTAATTACTGCTTCTTTGCCAAGTAATGGTGAAGTTGTAAAAGGTATAAGTTCTCTAGCTGAAACTACAAAAAAAGTTATTGCCATTGGTGCTTCAACAGGTGGAACAGAAGCACTAAAAGATGTATTGGTAAAAATGCCAAGTAGCTCTCCTGGAATTATCATAGTTCAGCACATGCCACCAGCTTTTACTGCCGCTTTTGCACAACGACTCAACACACTTTGTGAAATAGAGGTAAAAGAGGCTAAAAATGGAGAGTTTGTTGAGACTGGAAAGGCACTAATAGCTCATGGAGCATACCACATGGTGCTAAGAAGAAGTGGGGCAAGGTATTATGTTGAGCTAGGAGGAGGGCCTACGGTTTCAGGTCATAAACCAAGTGTAGATGTGATGTTTAACTCTGTTGCAAAAGTTGCAGGTGCAAATGCTGTTGGTGTGATTCTTACAGGAATGGGTGCTGATGGAGCAAAGGGAATGCTAAATATGCATAAAAATGGAGCCAAAACAATTGCTCAAGATGAGGGAAGTTGTGTAGTGTTTGGTATGCCAAAAGTTGCTATAGAGTTAGGAGGAGTTGATAAAATCTCCCCCCTTTTTAATATACCAAATGAGATATTCAATCAGCTAAAAAAGATGTAGGTACTATTATTTAATTTTATTAAAAAGAAAGTTTTCCTCTATGGAGTTGCTAT
>JAABSR010000029.1 GCA_011390245.1 Campylobacterales bacterium | reverse complement strand
TACAAAAAAGTAGTGCTCACACAGCGATACACAAAAGGAAAAGATGTTTTTGCCAAGACCCCATTTACTTTTAAATATTTTAGAGATAGCAACAGTAGCTTTACACATATAGATGGTACTCCATACAAGATGGGTGAAGTGATAACTGATAGACCATTTGACAAAGAAGAGAGCATCACAAAAGGTGTAGGAATCGTTCCAACACTCATAGATGAAGAGCTCCCATTCCACAAAGGTGGTACCTATTTGGGCGACTACATACCACTTCTAAAAAACTAAGAAACACTACAAACTAAAAACTACAAGTTTTAGAGTCTGCTAAGACTCTAAAATCATACTCTCTAAGTCAATATAAAAGATGCTTTGGAGTATTATTTTGGAGAAAGTGGGCTATAAAATAAAGAAGTTTTTTAGGTGGGCACTCTTCTCATATTACATCTTGAGCATCACAACAGCACAAAAAGGAGATGATTAAAAAATGTTAATTCATATTTGTTGTAGTGTAGATAGTCACTATTTCTTGCAAAGACTAAAAGATGAGCTACCTAAGAGCGAAAATATAGTGGGCTATTTTTACAATCCAAACATACATCCAGAAAGCGAGTATCTTCTAAGATTGGAAGATGTCAAGAGAAGCTCTAAAAAATTGGGAATAGAGATAATAGATGATGGATATGATGATCTTTTTTGGATCAAATCTACTGAGGGTTTTGAGTGCGAACCTGAGGGTGGAGAGAGATGTGAAGTATGCTTTGAATTGAGACTGGAAAAAAGTGCAAAAAAAGCAATAGAGATAGGAGAGAGAAGATTTAGCACTACTCTACTAACTTCACCAAAAAAAAGCATAGAGAAACTCTCAAAGACTGGAAAAGCTATAGCAGAAGAGCATGATTTAGAGTTTGTGGTATTTGATTTTAGAAAAAGCGGAGGTACTCAAAAACAGTTTGAGTTAGCAAAAAAGGAGCTGCTATATAAACAAAACTACTGCGGATGTTATTTTGCACTAAAAAATCAAAGAACATCACAACAAAAAGTAGCTATTGAGCTTTTTCTACCTATAGATAGATCGATTCTTCCTGGTTCAATAGAAGAGAGAGATAAAATCTATAAAGAAGTTGACTTCCTAAGAAAAGATAGAGATATCAAAATTTTCAAAGAGAGGTTTCAAAACTACAGACTAACTTTTGGCAAAATAAGCTCACAACATAAAACTATACCCTCATATATCCTAAGCTACTCCACAATATCTAGGAGAAAAATCAAAACAGATATCACAACAAAAGGAGATATGGCTTATTTAAATAAAGATAGTGGGGTTTTGATAACTCTAAGGCTATACAATGAACTCATGAGTAGTTGTTTTGATACTATAGAGGAGCTTATTTTTGCAAAAAAAGATATTGCAAAAGAGCTATCTTTGAGAGAGAAAATTTATAAAAATCCTCTAAATAGATCATTTATTGCAGTAGTTGAAAATATAGATAGACAAAAATATGAGATAGAGATAGGTTATGAGATATTTGAAGATAGCAGAGATATAATTGTTTAAAGTGTTATTTTGTCAATTTTAGCTACAATCACTCACAAATCTTCCAACCACATTAGGATTAAAATAGAGATGATTGATGTAAATATAATTCAGAAAATAATACCACATAGATATCCATTTTTGCTAGTGGATAGAGTAGAGAATCTAGTAGAATATGAGAGTATTGAGGCTTACAAAAATGTAACTATCGCAGAGCAGATTTTTCAAGGTCACTTTCCTGGACACCCTATATATCCAGGTGTTATGATTATTGAGGGCATGGCTCAAGCTGGTGCTCTTTTGGCTTTTATATCACTATACAAAGAGAAGGCCCAAGAGGAGAACTCAAAAATAGTCTATTTTCTAAGTATTGATAAAGCCAAGTTTAGACAGCCTGTAGTTCCTGGTGATAAGCTAGTCTATAAACTTAAGACACTTAAGCAAAAAGGGAGTGTCTGGGTTATAGATGCCAAAGGTTTTGTAGATGACAAGCTAGTCTCAGAAGCAGAGCTAAAAGCAATGATAGTAGATAAGTAGTAAAAATTGGGGAAAATATCAAAAAATGCAATAATTGAAGATGGGGCATTCATAGATGAAGATGTCGTGATAGAAGATGGTTGTTTTATCTCAAGAAATGCTACAATACTTAAAGGAACAAATATTGCTCATGGAGCTAGAGTTGAGGGTAGGACAAAAATTGGCAAAAACAACAAAATCTACTCCTACGCAATACTAGGCTCTCATCCTCAAAGTCTTAAATATAACGATGAAGAGACTGAGCTAATAATAGGAGATAATAACACTATTAGAGAGTTTTGCACTATAAGCAAAGGTACGCCCGATTTTGGTGGCAAGACAATTATTGGGGATAATAATTTTATCATGACCTATGCTCATATAGCTCATGATTGTAAGATAGGAGATGGGAATATTTTTGCAAACAATGCAACATTAGCTGGTCATGTTGAGATTGGAAATCATACCAATGTCGGCGGTCTAACTCCTATTCATCAGTTTGTAAAAATAGGTGATTTTTGTATGATAGCAGGAGCATCTGCTATATCTCAAGATATACCTCACTATTGTATAGCAGAGGGGAATAGAGCAAAAATAAGAGGGATAAACAGATATGCCCTAAGAAAACATTTCAAAAGAGCTGAAATTGATGAAATTAGCTCACTTTATAAGAGACTCTTTTCTGGAGATAGGCCTATAAGAGATATAGCGAAAGATGAGATAGAAAAGAGCGGAGGGAGAGAACACTTGGATAGAGTATGTAGATTTATATTGGATACTAAAAGAGGAATACCATACAAAAGGGGTGGAAATGAGTATTAAAAGTTGTAGTTTTTGCAAAGCACACGAATCAAAGAGCAACCCATTAATAGCTGGGAATGGTGTTCATATATGCAAAAATTGTGTCATTTCTGCCCATAAGATTCTCTTTGGCGAAAGAGATGATGATGAGCCTAGTGCTTCACTTGATGAGATTCCAACACCAAAAGAGCTAAAAGCTACACTTGATGAGTATGTGATAGGTCAAGATGGAGCAAAAAAGATATTTTCAGTTGCAGTTTACAACCACTACAAAAGAATCTTCAGACAAGATATAGATGATGATACTGAGATTTCAAAATCAAATGTACTTTTTATAGGGCCAACAGGAAGTGGAAAAACACTTATGGCTCAAACTTTGGCAAGATTTCTTGATGTCCCTATAGCAATAGCTGATGCGACTAGCTTGACTGAAGCTGGATATGTTGGTGAAGATGTTGAAAATATTTTAACAAAACTTCTTCAAAGTGCTGATGGAGACATCAAAAAGGCTCAAAGAGGGATAGTATTTATAGATGAGGTTGATAAAATTTCAAGACTATCTGAAAACAGATCAATCACTAGAGATGTTTCAGGAGAAGGTGTTCAGCAAGCACTACTGAAGATAATCGAGGGTAGCCTAGTAAATGTTCCACCAAAAGGTGGTAGAAAGCATCCAAATCAAGAGTTTGTACAGATTGATACTAGTCAGATTCTTTTCATCTGTGGCGGTGCTTTTGATGGTCTAGTTGATATTATAAAAAGAAGACTAGGTGGAAATGTTTTAGGCTTCAACAATGAAAAGAAAAGCAAAAAAGATGATTTGGAGTTTTTAAACTTCGTAGAGCCTGATGATTTGATATCTTATGGTTTGATTCCTGAGCTTATTGGTAGGCTTCATATTGTTGCCACACTCAATGAGATCGATCTACAAGGAATGCTTAGAATCTTAACTGAGCCAAAAGATGCACTAATAAAACAGTATGAGAAGATTTTCAAGATAGATGGAGCAGTTTTGAGTTTTGAGCAAGATGCCCTAGAAGAGATTGCCTCTTTGGCACTAAAGAGAAAAACTGGAGCAAGGGGGCTTAGGTCTATCTTAGAAGATGTGACAGTTGATACTATGTATGAGCTTCCAGAGCTTAGTGGTTATGAAGTGGTTATTACAAAAGATACAGTTTTACACAAAGAGAAGCCACTTCTTGTAAAAATAAAACAAAGCACAAAAAAGAGTGCATAAAAATATAAGGTTCATACATGATACTTGATAAGATAATTGGTTTTTTCTCTCATGATATCTCTATTGATTTGGGTACTGCAAATACAATAGTTTTGGCAAAAGGCAAAGGTATAGTGACAAATGAGCCCTCAGTTGTTGCTGTTCAAAATGATAAATTTGGCAAAGTTAGAATATTAGCAGTTGGTAGAGAAGCAAAAGAGATGGTAGGTAAAACTCCTGGAAATATTAAAGCGGTAAGACCTATGAAAGATGGCGTTATAGCTGATTTTGATATGACAGAGAAGATGATAAGATATTTTATAGAGAAGGCTCATCAAAGAAAAGCATTTATTCGACCTAGGATAATAGTCTGTGTACCTTATGGTCTAACTGGCGTAGAGAGAAAAGCGGTTAGAGAATCCGCCATGAGTGCTGGAGCTAGAGAGGTTTTTTTGATAGAAGAGCCTATGGCCGCAGCTATTGGTGCTGGTTTGCCTGTTAGAGAGCCAAAGGGTAGTTTGGTTGTAGATATTGGTGGAGGAACTACAGAGATAGGTGTAGTTTCACTAGGTGGTCTAGTTATTAGTAAATCAATAAGAACGGCAGGTGATAAGCTTGATATTGCTGTAGTTGATTATGTAAAGAAAAAATATAACCTCCTAATTGGTGAGAGAACTGGTGAAGAGATAAAGATTTCAATAGGTTCAGCTATAGCACTAGATGAGCCTCTAACCATGATGGTAAAAGGTAGAGATCAAGTAAGCGGACTACTTAATACTATAGAGCTAAGCAGTGAAGATGTCAGAGAGGCAATGAAAGAACCACTAAAAGAGATGAGCGATTCTCTAAAAGATGTTCTAGAGCAGATGCCTCCAGATTTAGCTGGTGATATAGTTGAAAATGGTGTTATCCTAACTGGTGGTGGTGCACTTATTCGTGGACTAGATAAGTATCTAGGGGATATTGTCAAACTACCTGTATATGTAGCAGAAGAGCCACTTTTAGCAGTTGCAAAAGGAACAGGCAAGGCTCTAGATGAGATTGACCTACTTCAGCAGCTAACTTACGAGTAGAGGCTTTAAGCCTCTCTCATATCTTGGGAGTGGCTATATATTTTTCAAGTAGAGTGCATGGCTGATATGATAGCTTCGCTCTTCTTAGCCCCTCAACCCCCAAATCCTCTTCTCTATTAATATATTTATATCCACTCCACTCATTCTCTATAAACTGCTGATTTATCATCTGATAGGCTCCATGAAATGATGTATCAGCCTTCTCAATGTGCACTACTACCATGTTATCATTTATAGCTTCACCAAAAGAGAATGCGACTATTGTGCCATCTACTCTTATTATGCCACCTTTGCAGCTAAGAGAATCAAAATTCTTAAGAGCTTCAACAATCCCTATATACTCATTTTTAAGCCCTTGAGATACTGTATCACTTATCTCGCCAAACCACTCTTTGTATCTATCTATGAGCTCTATAATATTATCTTTGCAAAAGGATTCATATTGAAAATTGTAGAGTTCTCTAAATCTATTGATATGATTTTTTTTCTTATGAAATTTTCTACCCTTTAACTCAATAAGCTCTTTAGAGTAGTAGATGTAATCAAACCTATCTCTTGAGGGTGAGAAGTCAAAATATGATGGAAGTGTCTCTTCTAGCTCTTTTTTCATAGTATTATCAACTGATCGTATTGAAAATGGTATCAACTTTCTCTCAAATTCAAATGCCAAATCTTTAATCACACCGGCAAGATCACCAACACCAATAGGCATAAATATAAATGGTTCTTCATTTGGATATTGTGTTTTTATACACAAAAAGTTATCTTTAATTTTATAAGAGATTGATCTTGTAAAGTGCCATAAAAAAAGATTGGTAAATGAGAGGTCAGAAATATCATAGCATTTTTTTCTAAGATAACTCTCAATTAGCACTCTATCATTTAAATCAATTGGATTCCAACAAGGCATGTATATTGTATCCTCACAATAATTTTGTGGGTATTGTAGTCAAAAAAACTAGAAAACTAGATTTAGTTTTGAATCTCTATTTTCTTGAGCAAGAAGTGATTTTGTCTTTCTGAGTTCACTCATACTTTTTGAGGTCTTTTTTTTCTCCTCCTCAAAAAGCACTTTTGCTTCTAACATAAGTGAGTTTACCAACTCTAGATCATCAATATTATCAAATTGTGGCATATTGTAAATAAGATACTCTAGCTCTTTGAGATCTTTTTGCAAAAGTGCAACTTTGAGACTATTTTGCCAATTCATTTCTATTGATCTCCCTCCAAGCCTCCAAAAGACCCTTTGTTACATTGATAACAGTCTCAATCTTCTCAATATCATTTTCTATGTTTGCTTGTGCAAGAGACTTGATTTGATGAGTATATAGACCGCTTAGATAGTGTGCCACTTCGCCACCTTTGTCATAATCCAATGAATTAAGCAACTCAGTGAAAATATCTGTAGTTCTATTTATATAATAAATCTTTTTCTCAATATCATTACTCTCCATGTGTCTTTTAGCCATAGAGGTAAATCTAAGTATCCCCTCATATAGCATCTCTATCAACTTAGTAGGAGATTCTACCGTTACGGAATTTTGCTGATATGAATTGTATGCTAAATTTCCTCTCATCTCTATCCTTTACTTCGCTATTTACTACCAGCCATAGCATCAATTTGCATCTGCAAAGCTTGAAAGTTGCTGTTTATTTGACCAATTATTGCATCATAAGATGCAAACCTCATAGCCATAATCTCATATCTTGATTCTATAATCTTCAAAGCACTACTTCTCTCATCTCTTAACTTATCAAGCTCATTTTCTAAAGATGTCTCATAGCTTTTAAGTGAAGCCTTGCCTCCCTCTTTATCGACCAAAAGAGACTCTAGTTGAGTGGTAAACTTAGTAAAAACACCATCAAACTCACTATCTTTTCCATTTATAGTGCCACTATAGCCTTTGAAAAAATCTTTAGTACTTTCAGGTTCTGCTTTTATTTTTGAAGCTAACTTATCACTATCGTATTCAAGTGTGCCATCTTCATTGAGATAGACTCCATAATTTATAAGAGACCTACCTTGTGCATCAGAGAAAAAGAGTACGCTATTTAGGCTTCCTCTTATTGATGTGACATTTGATTCACCTTGAAAAATACCTGCCACTCCTGTATCTTCATCATATCTTGTAAGCTGTGCTAGAGAGCTTATAGCTTCATTGTAGCCCTCTATGAAGCCCTCAACCTCTTCAATGAGCTTATCAGTATTTTGTGCAACCCTTATAGTAGCACTATCACCCTCTTTATGAGTTCTCTCTAGTGTTATAGATAGCCCACTAACAATATCATCTACATAGTTACCACTTCTTGTCATAGAGATATCATTGTATTTAAACTTAGAATCTACTGCGACTTGTATATTATCGACATCTAGTTCATTTTGTAAAAATCTCTTCTCGCTACTATATGTTCCACTCTTCAATCCAGCAGCTTCAATAGATGCGGCACTCTCAAATTTTTGCTTATCATTTGAACCATTTACTATTATGTTGATATCTTCACCCTTAGAGTGTGTTAATATTATTGAATTATTATCTGAATTTACTGATGCGGTTACATTACTTTTTTTTGTGCTTTTATTTATGGCATCAGCAATATCTTGAGCATTTTCAAGTGGTGTATTTTTTTGATTTGTTGTCAATTTTATCGAAATATCACCTATAGAAAAATCAATTTTCATCTTCCCATAAGTTGTTACTGAAGAGCCAACAACAGTATCTGATTTTGTCTCTAGTTTCTCACTAAAACCCAAAGAGCTTGCTTGAGAACCACCAACTTTGATATCCTCTCCTCTAGAATCATTTATAACTATTCTAGTTCCATCGCTATTTAGATCAATTTTTATAGGTCTATTTCTATCATCTTGGGTATCAATATTATCTCTATCAAAAAGCATATCTTTTAGAGTTGGTTCTTTTTTTATAGCATCTCTTAAGGCATCTCTTAAAGCTGTTGCATTGTCTATAGTAGTGCTATGCTCTTTTGTCTCTGGTAGCTTGATATCTAAAGTTATATCTTCTCCATCTTGATTTTTCAGAGTCACATTTAGAGCACCTCTGCTCTCTCCACCAAGTGAGCCACTATTTATAGCATTTGATAAAGAGGTATTACCAAAATATATCTTATTATCATCACCTTTCTCTTTGCTACTTATCATCAATTGGTATGGCTTATCACCACCAACTTTCATAACGCTTCCAAGAACAGCTCCATTTGTCTCATCGGTGATTGACTGAGATACCTCCTCTAGAGTTGCTCCAGATTTTACAGGCACTGTATAAAATGTATTATTGTGATAAAAGGAGATATTTGAGTTTTTGAGACTAAAGACATCTTCTCTAGAGTTAAATCTCTTGCCAGAAACCTCATACACATCATTTTTGGCCAATCTCTCAACTTCTATCTTTATATCTTGTTCTATTAGCCCAGCTCCAGAAATAGCACTTATCCCATCGCCTATAACAGATGTATCTCTCTCTAGATAAGATGATGTATCAGATAAATAAGCAGCAGAATTTTTCATAGTACTAAGAAGTGTCATAAGTCCTGAAAGCTCCGTTTGCTTCTCAGTATTCCTCTCTACCTTTTTATCAATAGGTTTTAGTCTTGCATCTTCATCAGCTTTTCTCAACTTATCAATTACATCATAAGTCAATACTCCACTTCCTAATCCAAGTGAACTCATAGTACCTATTGCCATCTCATATCTCCTCTCTTAGTTGAAAAGAGCTCTCAACCCTTTTTATCAAAAATAATACCAACTATCTCTCTCATCTTTTTCATAAGCTCAATGGCTTCATCACTTGGTATCTTTCTGATAATCTGATCAGTATCCTTCTCTTTTACAGTTACATACATACTATCAATATCGTCACTAAAGCCAAATTTTACATTCATATTTAGAGGATTCATCTCTCTATTTAGCTCTTCGCTTAGATGTTGAAGCTCCTTTCTTAGCTCATCTACTTTTACTTTTTCTTCACTCTTTTCCATTTTTTCTATCTGAACTTTTACATCTTGAGTAGGTTTTGTACTCAAGTCTTCAGAACTCCTGTTTAAAGCACCCTGATTGTAGCTTCCCACCTGAGGAGAAGGGCTTCCAATCCCATCTGTTTTCATACTCATATCATGCCTCCAAAAATAGACTTTTCCTATACAGTATATCGGATAACGATAAATATACTTTAATAAAGCTTCAACTTCAAGCTAACGATTATTTTATTGCGATTAACTCCAAAGGATCTACATGTCTATTCTTTTTTGTGACCTCAAAGGTTAGCTCTTTATCAACCCTTCCCAAGATATACCCCTTTTTTACATAAGAGCCAATTTTTATAGTAGGGGCTATTTTGTCCATGTTGGCATAGACAGTATGGAGATCACCCTTGTGCTCCAAAATCACTACTTTATTCAAAACAGGCGTCTCTTTTGCAAATATCACTTTGCCATCTAGTACAGATTTCACTTTTGCACCACTAGAATCTGTACTAAGGGTTATAGATTCATTAAAGACTTTCATATTATATACTGGGTCAAAATATGGGCCAAACTTTTTGGAGACGCTAAACTTATCAAGTGGTGCTATAGTCTTAGCTCCTTTATAGCTAGTGGTTGCTATGTTTTGATATGATGTTCCAATCTGCCTAACATCAATCTTCTCCCCATCTACTTTTGGAATAGCTATTGCTACTTTATCTTCTCTATCTTTAAGCTCTTTTTGCCTAGCAATCTCTAGTCTCTCCTCCTCTTTTTTGACAATTTTGAGATTCTCTAAAATCTGCATTATCTCTTTTTTTTCATTCTGAATCTTTGCAAATCTATTTTGATACCTCTCTTTTTGTTCAATGTATGAACTCACAACATCTCTCTCTTTTTTCATAAGTGATGCTAGATTCTTCTTTTTGTTTTTCATACTTTCAACATATCTATTTATAGTCTCTATCTCACCCTTTAGAGCAACTATCTCGCTCCCTACTTTTGCATGCTCCTCTTGTAGCTCTTTGATATTACTTTTTGCCATCTTGCTTAGTGACAAAAAAAGCTCTTCGTTGATTAAGTCTTTGAACCCTGTGATTTCAGTGCTATTTAAAACCATAGAAAATGATAACTCTCTAGCAAAAATTTCAATAATATCTTTTTCAATTTTTTGTTTTCTTTTTATAAGTGCTTTTTGCTCTTCACTTTTTTTGTCCAGCTCTACCCTCTTCTCCTCAAACTCTGTACTTTTTTCTTTTATCTCTCTATCTAGATTTTTGATTTCTACCTCTAAAGATTTAAGTTCTTCTCTTTTGGAAGTTATATTTTTCGCCATCTCTTTTAGTTTATTATCTAATATCTTCTCATTTTTTGAAGTTTCATCTAACAATTTGCTGTTTTTCTCTATATCCAAATCAACCGATGCAAAAAGCAAAGCAGAGATAAAAAGAAATATAGAGAATAAAATTTTCACGCCCTACCCCCTATGCCTGATTGTTACCATAAATACTGAGACAAAAGAGATAAAAAGTGCAATAGATAAAAGAGTGATAGTGTCTCCAAGAAGAGAAAATGGAATACTATCTATACCCAAATCAGAGGTGAGATAATTTACCTCATTTGAACTTTGGAGATAGTAGTAAAAATATGAAGTAATAGCTGTAGCAATAATAGAATCAACCAAAGCCAATCTAAATAGAAGTGCGCTTCTCATCCAATAAGATGCACCAAATAGTCCCATGATCTCCATCCTCTCCATATGTTCAAATCTCCACAACTCAATCTGCTTTATCATCAGAAGAAAGCTTATCACAAAAATCAAAATTGCCAAAATTTTTGATATGCTCTTATTTAGTATAAGCAATCTATATACCCTATTGTGTGATTTGGCAAAAGTCTCTACACGCTTTACACCATTAACCTTCTCAAGGGTCACTTTAATTTTATCTAAAAACTTCTCATCTGGAAACCTCAAAAGAGTGATTCTATAAAATTTTGGTAGTTCCATCTTCAGTAGAGCCAAATTTGCATCAGATATCTCACCCTTTAATCTAGAAAGCATACTATCTGGTTCGATCTCTTCTAAATCTTTTATAGATTCTATAACATCCTCTATCTCGCTTTTTTCCAAGTCTCTCTCTGAAGCTATAATAATTGAGTAGTTACTATTTATCTTCTCTTGATGATCTTTTAGAATTCTATCAGATATTGTAAAAAACTGATAGATAAACAGAAGTGCAACAAGAGGGATAATAAGCGAAAGATGGTGTTTAAGAAAGCTCATACAAAATCCCATCTTCTATGTACAGATGCCGATAGTTTAAACCAAAATTATCTGGAATACTATGAGTTACTACGACAATACTCATCCCAAGTTGCTCATTTGCACCCTTTAGCAAACCCCAAATAACCTCACTAGAGTAGTCATCAAGATTACCTGTAGGCTCATCTGCTAAAATTAGTGGAGGATTGTGAGATAGTGCTCGTGCCATTGCAACCCGCTGTTGTTCGCCACCACTTAGCTCTGGAGGATATTTTGAGGATTTATGAGATAGTTTTATGTGTGAGAGAAGTCTCTCAGCTTGAAGTGCACAAGTCTCTTTTGCATAGCCATTTATAAGCATTGGTAGCATTACATTTTTTTCACAGCTCCACTCTTTTATAAGTTTATAGTCTTGAAAAACAATGCCTATCTTTTTTCTTAGCTCACTTACATCTGTTTTGGATGGATTTGCCATATCTACATCATTTACCAAAAGTTCTCCACTCTTTACCTTGAGTGCCCCATAAAATGACTTTAACATAGTAGATTTCCCACTACCGCTAGGACCGCTTATAAATACAAAATCTTTTTTTTGTATAGAGAATGTCGCATCTTTGATAATATCCTCATCACTCTTATAAGAGAGTGTAAGATGATTTGCATAGATTATATTATCAAGCATTACTCTCCTTTTATGTACAAAGAGCCATCTCTATCTCTTTGTGAGCTCCAATATTTGCTTTTGTTGGTATAGGTTTAGAGCCAAAATATTGACATCCGCTACCATCTATTACTATAAATCTCCTCTCAGGAGTCTCAAAGGAGCCAAAAGAGATAGAGAGAAGGTATGCACTACCATCTATTTCATATATCTTCTCTACATGCACAAAATATTCCTCTTTTTTTATTGTCTTCTCAATATTTATGATATTTCTAATATTTTCTACATTTCTAAACTCAAAATCAAAGCTTCTTCTATCCCTATCTATTGGATTATTATTGGAAAAAATTATGTCATATATATTTTTGTCCTGTTTTCTCCACCTATCTTCATACTTGCTAACTACATCCAAATCTCTGTTTTTTTCAAATTTTATAGAGGATTTCTCTAGCTTCATAAACTCCTCAAATGAGTATCTAAAATATCTCTCGCTATCAGTCCTAAGCTCAATTACTCCATCACTTTTAAGTATTCTTCTTGATTCTTTTATAAAGTTTTGTGATATCACTCTTCTATGAGGTTTTTTATCCCAAGGCACTGGAAAATGGACAAAAATAGCCTCCACTGAAAACTTTGGCAATAGCTCAAAAAAAAGTCTTGCATCATAGGAGACTATGAAGACATTCTCCAACCCCTCTAGTTTTATTCTTCTTAGAACCTGCTCGATTGAGGGCTTATGAATCTCGATCCCAACTATGATCTTATCTCTATTTTTTTGTGCTTGATAGATAAGATGTCTTCCACTTCCAAAGCCAACCTCTAATAAAATATCCTTATCAAACTTATAATCTAAAAAAAATGATGGCTCTTTTTGGAATCCACTAAGCTCTTTTTGACGCTCTTTAGTTATTGTTAAATTTTCAGAAATTACATCTTTTGAGTATCTTTTCAAAATACTCAAAGCACCTTTGAGCACCCCTATTGGAGATACTCTATGACTTTTATCATAGCCTACATAGATATCACTTCCTCTATCTCTTATTTTTATAATAAATTTTTTATTCAAATATATAGTAGGAATTAGTATCTCATTTTTATCTTTTGCCAAAAATAAAAAGTGATAACCATCTATCTCTAGTGGTAGTTTTGGAAGCTCTATAGTTTTAGCTAGAAAGTGAGGCATCTATCTAGCTAATTTTTTGGGATTAAGATTTCAGCCTCTTTTGATGGGTCTGATTTTAGATTAAACTTATCGACACAATATATGTAGTATCTATATTTTTTACCTGTTTCTATCTCCTTGTCTATAAAAAAAGTATCTTTTATACCAGTAAAAGCTCTCTCTTCCCCCATCAAAAGTCCATCTTTTCTCACAACAACACAAGATACCGCTCTATCATCTCCCTTATCCCATTTTAGTTCAATACCATTACTAATAATCGTCGCAGAGATTAGATTAGGTGCATTTGGAGATGCTAGAGTTTTACCTATGACATAATCTTTTGGCATATCACCCTCTAAGCCATCTTTGTCTATTGCTGTGACTTTATAGAAATAGGTAGCACCATTTTTATCTATTTTATCGACTATTTTAGTGCTTTGTGTCTCTATAATCTCCTGATACCAGCCTCTAACCAGAGATGATCTATAGACTTTATATGAAGATATGCTCTCTTCACTATTTGGTTCCCACTCTACCAAAATTCTTTTTGGCTCATCTACTGTAGCTACTACATTTTTTACAGGTTTTGGCAAAGGTTTTGTCTTTGCTTCAGCCATATCACTTGGAGGGGATTGGACTCCGCCATATCCTATTGCTATAACCCTATATCTATAGAGCATATTATCCTCTAAGTCTCTATCTATATACTCTACAAATAGCCTACTTTTTATATCAGCAACTTTTTTCCAATCATTTTGTATTCCAATAGTTCTCTCCAAAATATAGCCCTCAATTCTTGGATTTTCATGAGGTCTCCAAATAACTTTGACCCTTTTTGGGTAGTTACTAATTGCTTTTATAAATGTAACTGGCTCTAAAGATAGAGTTTTTGTCCTAATAACATCACTTCTAGCAGAATCAACTCCACCCTCACCAACTGCAGCAAACTGATATATATACTCACTATTTGGAGATAACTTTTTATCAACAAAATGGGTACTATATTTTGTATCAATTTTGGCTATCATCTTTAGCTCTTCGCCCTTTTGTGCCCTATATATATGATATCCCACCACTCTATTGTCTTTTGATATCTGCCACTCAAAAGCAATAGAATCGACATCAGAAATAACCTGTATCCCCTCCACTTTAGGAAGTGTCATGTCAACTTTTGGTGTTTGTGTGGTGGTTTGTGCACAACCACTAACTAGTAGAAGAAAAACTCCTAAGAGTAGAATGTGAATTGATTTTTTCATAGATACTCTCCATGTTAAATTTATAGTGCTCAAAAAAAGAGAGGAAATCTTTTGGAATTTCAGCCTTGAAAAAGAGCATCTCTTTTGTGGTTGGATGCTCCAAATACAAGATAAATGCATGCAATAAAACTCTTTTGATTTTACTCTCTAAGCCCTTAAAGCCGTATAAACTATCACCTAGTATATGTCTATTGATAGATTCTAGATGGGCTCTTATCTGGTGTGTCCTCCCAGTATATAGTTTTGCTAAAATCAGCTCAACACCACTACTCTCTTCGATCTTAAAAAACTCACTTTTTGCATATCTTCCACTATTTAGCACTCCTATTTTTAACCTATTTTTTCTATTTCTACCAAGTGACTTCTCAACAATTATGTCATCTTTTAGAGGTAAATCTATAAGAGCTAGATATAGTCTCCCCATGCTTCTGCTTTGTAGCTGATCTGAGAGATTTTTGTGTGCTTGATTGTTTTTTGCTACGACCATCACCCCGCTTGTCTCTTTGTCAAGCCTATGGACAATCCCATGTCTCTCCTCACCGCTTATTGTTGAGAGTGAAATATTCTCTTGCTTTAGCCAATCAACCAAAGTAGCTCCTTTGTAAGAGCTAGCTTTGTGTACAACAACACCACTTGGTTTTTGGAGCACCAAAATATCTTCATCTTCATAGATTTTTTCAGGAGAGAAGCTAACCTCTTGAAAATCCTCTTTTATCGGCTCTGGGAGTTCTACTTCTATGATATCACCAACTTTTAATGCATAGCCACTCTTTTTTTCAAAATCACCATTTACTTTTACAAAACCATTTTTGATTAGATTTTCTATTTGGCTTCTTGATTCTTTAAACTTTAAAGTCAAGAATCTATCCAATCTATCTTTTGACTCTGAAAAAAACTCTTTTTTATCCATAAGTAAGTAGAATCCTAGTAAAAATTTTGGGAAGCACATGATACAGCTTGATAGAAGAATTTTAACACATTTTGATTTTTTACTACTTTTCTTAATAATCCCTATAGTTTTTCTATCTGGTTTTTTGATAGCTGAGGTTAGCCAAACCCTCTCTAGGAAGCAGATTATTTATGCAATAATTGGTTTTGCTCTATTTTTTCTATTTGTCGCAATACCCATTAGAAAACTATCATGGCTCATACCTCTAGCCTATTGGGTAAATATAGCCCTGCTTATAGGAGTAGAATTTTTTGGCACATCAAGACTTGGAGCACAAAGATGGATAGAGCTTCCGATTTTGAATTTTACTATCCAACCCTCTGAACTTCTAAAGCCAGCATTTGTGTTAATGCTAGCATACCTTATACACCAAAATCCACCAGATAAAGATGGCTATAACCTAAAAGATTTTGCAAAATTGAGCTTTTTTATCCTGCTTCCTTTTGTGCTAATCCTAAAACAGCCAGATCTAGGAACTGCTCTAGTTTTGCTTTTTGTTGGGTTTGGTGTGCTTTTTGTAGTTGGTGTAAATCCAAAAATATGGATATCTATTTTGGTGGTTGTTGGTATATGTATTCCATTTCTATATAGTGGATTGGAAAACTACCAAAAGAAGAGAATCAGTGATTTTGTGAGTGAAAAGCCAAGCTATCATGTCCAACAATCAATCATCGCCATAGGTTCAGGTGGGCTATATGGAAAAGACAAAGAGGATGCAACCCAAGCTCAGCTAAAGTTTCTCCCTATCGCTTCAAGTGATTTTATTTTTGCATATTTTGTAGAGAGGTTTGGATTTAGTGGTGCTTTTTTGCTTATTTTGTTATACGCTTTTTTGATACTTCACATAATAAGCCTCTCTCAGATAGACCCCAAAGATTGGCTTTTGCAAGTTACATCCTTGAGTATTGCATTTTTGCTTTTTATATATATGACTGTACATGTCGCCATGACTGTTGGATTGGCACCTGTTGTTGGGCTACCACTCCCACTTTTTAGCTATGGAGGAAGCTCTTTTGTAAACTTTATGGTACTTTTTGGGATTTTGGAAAATCTCCTAGCTTTTAGATTTAACTTCTCCAAAAACTAC
>JAABSR010000028.1 GCA_011390245.1 Campylobacterales bacterium | reverse complement strand
GAGATATCGTGAGAGTTTGGTGGAGAGGATTCCAAGAAGTTCATTTTTTTCATTTATTTGAGCATTGAGCTTCATAATATCTTTTTCTCGTTTATCACTCATTCGCACAAGACGCTTCGTGCTTTTGTAGAGCCTCTTGTACTCTTTGATAAGTTTTTCAAGCATAGCTGGTGCGTAGTGATTGAGCACATTACCTACACCTCTGTTTTGATTTAGCCTCTCAATAAAACTATCAACCTCTGAAATAATCTTCTCTTCAGACTCAAAAAGGCTAAAATCATATTCAGTATCTACAGTTTTTGTCAAGGTTGAAAAATCTTAATCAGAGATAGTTTGCATGCTAAATTTTGCAAGTTCTAAATCCTCGCTAAACTCTTCGCCAAACTCTTCTATAGTCTCATCATCTTCATGATATCGCCAAATTACTGAGATGTTGTTTCCTTTTTGAGCACTCTCTTCAAGCATCTCGAAAAGATTCATAATAATTTTTACACTACTAGAGTTGAAATATATCAGTTCAAATGTTGCAGTAAAAGTTGCATCTTCCAAGCTATTGAGATGACTTTTTAGTGCATCAAATAGTGTGGCATAACATTTTGTGACATTCTCTGGGTATGATTCACCTTTGATGGAGAGTTTAGCATTATCAAAGTCCAGAGTTATTTCAGGTGTGCTTTCAGTAGCTTCTATATGTAATGTATCCATTGATATCCTTTTTAAAAATTAAATTTAAATATAAGCATGTAGAAAAAAGAGGCTATTTGACTCACTGGCATCCCTAAAATCAAATCTAATAGGTTTGCTAGCTTTTCTTGCAATCTCCAAAAAGCCTATTCCTGCACCTTTGCTATGCTCATCAGGTCCAGCTTTTAGCTTCTCTTTGTAGGCTTTTTTTAGCCCATCTTTGTCCATATGTTGTATCTCTTCTAGGTTTTCTTTCAATCGTACTACATCATTTTTTAAAATCATATTCCCACAACTAATATAAAAACGCCCACTCTCTTCCTCTTTTCCAACAACCACTAAACCATAACTAAGCTCATTTTCTGCATCTTTTTTTTCATTCTCTTCTATTCGCTCAGTAGAGTAGCGGATAATGTTTTGCACTTGTTCTACAAATACAGTAAATATCTTCTTAGAAGTGTTAGAATCAACATCATCTGCACTCATTTTATGTTTGATTGTATCACCAACTGCTAAAAGTACCTTTTGAGAAAAGTACCCACTGTAGAAAAATATCACCCCCTCATTTTGAGCAATAAATTTCAGTTCACACATCTGATCAATGTTCATTATTTTTTTCCTTGCTTTGAATTTTAAAACTAATACAAGTCATATCATCTTTTTGAGGTTCATTCCCTCTGTATTGACTAAGTGTCTCAAGGATGATCTCTCTTTGTTCATGTTTTGCTTTTATATGAATCTCTTTTAACAATTCTCGTAGCCTCTTTTTACCAAACATCAT
Organism: Campylobacterales bacterium; assembly: GCA_011390245.1. Classification (GTDB taxonomy): domain Bacteria; phylum Campylobacterota; class Campylobacteria; order Campylobacterales; family JAABSR01; genus JAABSR01. Next base: position 15,399 of record JAABSR010000028.1, on the reverse strand, counting down.
TCGTCTCTTTACTCCTCCTACTTGTTCTGTTATTCCATCTGTAGCCATATAAAAAGACATTTTAGTATCTATCTCTATTCTCTCTTGTAAAAATTCGTGATCAAGGCTTGTCTTTTTATACCCTACACCTTTTCTCTCTGCTTTTATCTCAAAAATCTCACCATCTCTAGTATAAAAAAGTGGTATTCCCGCACCTGCAAATTTGAGATATCCCTCTTTGGTATTGACATAACAGATACCTGCATCAAGCCCATCATCTCCTAGTTCATCTCCAGCATTATCAAGCATACTTTTGAGCTGTCTATTTAGACTTCCAAGAATCAAGGCGGGTTCTATTATGCAGTGCTCTCTAATAATTCTATCAAGTGTAGGTACAGCAATCATTGTCATAAGCGAGCCAGGAACACCATGTCCAGTACAATCAATAAGAGCTACAATAAAACCATCTTCTAGCTCTTCTAGCCAATAAAAATCACCACCAACAATATCTCTTTGATTCCAGATAATAAAATGTTCACCTAGTGCATTATTTATTTTATCGCTATTTGGCAAAAATGAGTGTTGAATCTTGCTAGCATAATTGATACTATCCATCACAATCATATTTGTCTTTTCAAGCTGAGTGAGATTTTTTCTAATCTCTTTGGTCTGCTCTTTGACTTTATGATCTAGCATCTCATTGCTTCTTTGTTGTTGCTCTACTAAATCCTCTATAGAGGCAGCCATACCATTGAAGCTATCAGCAAGATCGCAGAGTTCGTCTTGACACTCATCTTTTAGATTTGGAATCCTATACCCAAACTCATTTTGAGAAAAAGCTTTTGTACCACCTACTAAGAGATTTATTCTCTTAGAGATGCTCCTTAAAAACAAAATACCACCAAAGAGGAATATTACTAGAGATACAATACCAATAGTTATTATTGTTTTATTTCGCATATCCATATCTACATAAAAAGATTCTATAGCACTTTCAAGCTGAGAGTGAGAGAGCGAGATAAGATTTGTAAGCTCTTCATTCATCTTTCCAGCAATTGCAACCATGCTCTCTATAGTTTCAAAACCCTCGTAATTATCCTCTTTTATAGATTCTAAATCCAATTCTATATTGTTTCCAACCAACATTGAGTAACGAAGGTTGATATTTTCTAGTATTACAAGTATCTCTTTTGATTCATTTTTTTTAGCAAATTTTTTAAGTTTTGCTAAATCTTTTAGTATGCTTGGCAAAAGCAAATCAATCTCTTCACCCTCATTATCTACTTCCATAATATTATCTACAACCTGCTGTACTTGTAGATTTTGCAAAAGTGCTAGTTTTGTTTTGATCTGATCAGCCAAACCGATAAAAGAGAATTGATTCTCTTGCATACTCTGAAACTCTAAACGAGTTATATGCGATTGGTAGAGACTAAGTGAGGTGATCATAACACTATATATGACCACACCAATTAGCATTACATAGATTCTTTGCTTGATGGAGAGCTTTTTGATGAGTTGTTTCATTGTTTGAAAACGCCATCAACCATTTTTACAACAATCATACCTCTCAAGTCTCCCTCTTTGTACCCTTTTGCTTCATCTTTTGGATATAGTTTATCTATCTTTTGTGCAGTGACTGGCTTTATATCTGAAGAGCCGCCATGACACACAAGACACTCTTTTTTTATCACAAGGGGTTTGTAGTAGATATAAAAATTATTTTCATTCTCCAAAAGATAGGATTTTTTAAGTGATTCTCCACGATTTATTTCATCTTGAAATGTTTGAAGTATCTCCATCTCTTTTTGAGTTGGATTGTTCTCTTTATTTCTTGTTTTTAGCGAAGTTCTACTAATGCTAACACCATCAGGAAGAATCTCAGTTAGTGATTGTGTGATTTTCATAGCCTCATCTGAACAAAAATTGACAACATCTTCTATTTTATCTTTTTTTGTTCTTGTTTTTAGTTCAGCCATCAATGTTTTCGTAAGAAGAAGTGCTGCATTCTTGCCAATACTTTTGGCATTTTCTTCACTTGCTGCAAGATGAACACTTCCAGCAAACAAAAATAGAAGTGCAAATGAAAGTACTCTTTTCATGTATAACCTTTCAAAATAAAAATTATTTAAAAAAGCCCTCTAATGTTTAGTAAAGAAGGCTAAATTGTAGGTAGTAGTTTGCAAGTGTGTCTATTGCTCTTGGGGAATTGCTTACACTCATAGGGGCACCAACATGTACGCCACTGCCAGTGTAATCATAATCAACCATAAGTGCCCCAGCTTGGATATATGCGTATCTATTTATGTCATACACTACATAAATCTCATGAGCATCTCCTCTTGTGGCTAGTTTGTTTACAATATCATTGCTCCCAAATAAGAAGCTAAACCAATTTTTACTGCCATGGTTATACTCATATCCAATTTTTAAATCTGGAAGAAAATAGGGATTATAGCGACCTCCTACCCAGTATGCATATCCATTTTTGTCATCTGTATCGCCAATTTCATTGGTCATAAGTCCCATTGGTCCAAATCCCATATCAATTGTTTTTCCATTTGGTGTAAGATTTGAAATCCCATAATGAGCAAAAAGATCAACCCCACTACTGAGTAGATTTGAGAACTGTAAAGAGACTCCATAGACTGCCATATCTCCTATGTTTTCATTGCCAACACTTGCTGTAGGATTTGCAGGCATATCACCTCCACCTATGTAGCTTAACATCCAAAATGAGTTTGGAACACTTGGAATTTTCCCTTCCAAAAATAGTCCCATCATATGCGTATCTTGCAAAGCATCACCAGAAATTGTAGAAAATTCGCTCCCTACATAAGAGGCATCATGTGCTTGAAAAGCTTTACCATATCCAAACCTAAAGGAATCTAATGATTCACCAAGTAGTTTATCAAGCTTTGCAGTCATAACAATCCCATCTTGTGGAGCATCCAAAAATAGAGCAGAGTAGGTAGCTTTTCTGACAGTATTCTCTTTAAACTCATAAGAGGGACCATCAGTTGCTGGCTGTCTTCCAATGGTAAGAATCACAGGTATCTCCCCATCATATACCGTCCAATCTATATAAGCCCTATCTATATAGAGTGCTGTATCACCTGGCATCCTTCCTTGTTTATAATCATATTTTGAAGGAGCTTGTTGAGTTTGTCCACCCATTGAAGCAAGGATAGAGTTTGAGTTTTCAAACGCTACATCGCTATCACTCCAATATTTATACATCGTAGCACGACCATGAAAGCTCATATTTTCTGTAATATCTGCATTCATATTTAGCCATAGTTTTGAGGAGAAGTTGTACTTATCTGATATTTTTGTGCCATCACTTAGTTTTTGCTCATAATTTTCTACACGATTACGAAAACCTAAGCCAAAATCTATTTTGTCAGTAAGTACCATAGTCTCTACTTCATCAAGTCTATCTTCTAATGTTCCTAGCTCCTCTTCCATAGATTCTGAGGTGTTTTTATTGAGCTTTTCTTGGAGTTGAATATTTTTGGATTTTAGTGAGGCTATCTCATTTTCTAAATTTTCTAGCCTCTTTAAGACATCATCATTACTGCTAGCAGCAAGAAGTGATGCTGTTGGTATGCTCAAAATAAATAGTATTTGGGTGAATTTTTTTATCGGAGTTTTCATTCTTCTATTCCTTATTTGCTTTTTCATTTTCTTAAAGACCAGCTGCGGCAGGATGATCAGAATCTGCAGCATGATTAATTAGATATTCCATAAAAACCTCTAACTCTTTTTCTGTAAGTTTATCTACACCAGGTATTTTTTTGACAAGGCGTTCTGGTTTTTTAAAAAGTCTCTCCCACTGTTTTATCGCTTTTGATGATGCACTAATTTCAAGCTCTTTTGCAATCTCTTCGCCTGTTTTTGCACAAGCACTCAACGAAAAAAAAGTTAAAACAAAAAACAACAATATATTTTTTTTACGCAATGTTATTGCCCTCCCTTTAAAGTATTATCTTAATTAAATCCTCACATAGACCAAAAAGTATCTGATTGATTTCTAGCAAGAGCAATCAATAATTTAAATCGCTGGAAGTATATCTGTAATCTTTTCTAATATTTCTAACATTTTGTTTAGTGAAATTGGCTAAATTTTAGGTGTATTAAATCATTAGTATTATTGTCTGATATTGATATCTTTTTCTAATTTATATCCCTTACCATATATGCTAATAATATTAATATCTGGTATTTTATTGCGGATACGACAGATGAGTTCTCTTATTTTTACTCCAGAGACATTATCAACTTCCCATATATGTTGACTTAAATCATCATGAGTAATAATTTTATTTGCATTTGCTATGCAATAACCCAAACAGCGAGCCTCTTGTCTGCTTAGCTCTATTTTTTTACCATTCCTTAGAACAAAACCATTTGCAATGTTTTTGTTGTCATAATCCAAAGAGTTATAGGAATTTAAAGATTGTTTTTTAACCATTGAAATTGCTACAAGTATAGTAGCAATCAACTCTTGCTCGCCAAAAGGTTTTATGAGAAAACCACAAGGATTTACAAGCATTGCCTCTTGAAGTATATCCTTTTGAGAATATCCTGTGATAAAAATTATGTTTATTTTGCTTCTAACTAATTTTTTTGCAAATTGCAATCCATCTTCAGTACCTGAAATGTTGATATCTAAAAGAATAAAATCGACTTTTTTATTTTTCAAAACGATTCTTGCTTCAGAAGAACTTTCTACTGTATCAACAACCTTATATTCATTGTTTTCTAGCACCCCTTTTATAAATTGTGAGGTCATTATTTCATCTTCAACAATTAAAAATGAATAACTCATCTAAAACTCCTACATGTAATAAATGACACAATTTGATAAAGCTCTTTTAGGGCATCTCATGGATGGTTTTAGAGACTTAGAATTCAAAAAATGCTCTACTTTGAAGAGATATTATCATAATTCACTCAAAAAAGAGGATTGATGTATATGGACAAATAGTAGCTTGTGGTGAAAAAAGTATTGAATCCTAAGCCTAGCAACACTCTAGTTCACAGCGATTTAGAGCCTCTAGCCCCTCTTCACATCCAGCATCTTCAAAAAGCTCTTCAAGATAGAAGACATTTGAGCAAACAATATAGAGAAGCTCCTCTTTTTTGTCAAATTCTGGGTCTCTTTTTGTGTATCCCTCTGGAAGAGAAGAGCGTATTTTTTGCCAGTAAGGATTGTCATTTTTTGGCTCTTTTGTAGTCTCTACCATCAAATCCAAAACCTCTAAAGCATTATTAAAACAATCAATATTTTTAAAAGATATGTATCTCTCATTTACCCTATCTACATCATGCATCTATAACTTCCTTTTATATGTTGTATAAAATTATAGCACTACTAGGTATTATGTTGTATAAATCATATACTGTAACAAAAAGTTTTTATTCTGCATGATAGCTAAAATAGCACCCTCCCCTAGCACCCTAAGAAGAAAACACTATCTCAAAACATGCACCTTCACCTTGATTGTAAGCTCTAATCTTTCCGCCTAGATGCTCTTCTACTATCTTTTTTGTGATCTGTAGCCCTATGCCAGTGCCTTTTTCGCCCTTGGTAGTTATGTAGGATTCAAAAAGTTTATCAGGGAGTAGCTCTTGTGGTATTCCTCCTGCATTATCTCTAAAAAGCATATATTTTGCTCCATCCTTTTCATAAATATCAATCTCTATTTTTTTGTTTTTTTGATCTTTATTGAAGGCATCTTTTGCATTTTTTAGAAGATTTAGTAGCACTTGCTTAAACTCATTTTTTACTCCATAAAGTGTCACTTTTGAGTGTTCATTTATCTCTATAGAGATACTGTTTATCTTGAAGGTGTGTGAGACTAGTTTTAGTGCGATGAGTATAGATTCGTTTATGCTGAACTCTTTTTTTATTTTATTGGGTGAGAGAAAGTTTTTGAAGTCATTTACAGTGTCGTTCATAAAATCCACTTGATTGGTGATATTGCTACAATACTTCTGCATCTCTTTTATGCTCTCTTCGCTAATTTCATCATCAAGAGCATACTTGATAGCATCAGAATAAAGCATGATAGCATTTAGTGGTTGCTTCCACTGATGAGCAATAGCACCTATCATCTCGCCCATCTCTGCAAGTTTAGCTTGCTGAACAAGTATGGCCTCTTGTGCAATTCTTTGAGATTCTGATCTCATTCTAGCCGCTACCTCAGCCTCTACTTGTTTCATAAGTGCATCACCAAAATCTTTTAGCATCTCTTCATGTTCATAAAGCTTTATGTGTGTTTTTACTCTAGAGAGCACAGAAGAGCGTTTGAATGGTTTGCGAATATAGTCAACTCCACCTAGATCAAATCCTAGCTCCTCGTCTTGATCGCTCAACCTAGCGGTGACAAAAATAACAGGTATCGCTTCTAAATCTCTACTTCTTTTTAGAATCCTGCACACCTCATATCCATCCATCTCTGGCATCTCTATATCTAGAAGCACAAGATCTATCTTCTCTTTGTTTGCTAGCTCTAGTGCTTTTTTGCCTCCATTTGCTACTCTTATATCATAGTGATCTTTTAAGATGTTTACTAAAAGCTCTATATTGGTTGGCTCATCATCCACGATAAGAACATTCTTTCTATCCATTCTGCCCTTTCTCTTCTATCTTCTCTATTATTTCAAGTGCATTATCGTAATCAAATCTATCTATAGACCTCTCAAGTTCATCTAAAATCTTTTTATCAGTTCTATCTTCAAGCGAATCTAAAAGATTCTCTTTGCTATTTTGGTCTATCAACCCTCCAGATTTGAGCTCATTTTTGATATTTTCTATGATCACCTTATGCTCTTTTTTGGTATATTTTTGTTTCTCTCTTTTGACTTTTTTTACTTCTTTTAGCTCTTCTTCTATTCTCTCTTTTGTCTCTTTAGCCACTCTTTTGTATGAGGCTATATATTCTTCTTTTATCATCTCTTGATTTTTAAGAATACTCTCTATATTTTGAGCGGCATTACTAAGTGCATAAGCTCCAATATTTCCAGCAGCTCCTTTGCATGCATGCAAGATTCTTTTTATCTCATCATCATTTTTTTGGCTATCAAATATATGCATATACCTCTCTTGTAGCTCAAATAAAAAGCTCTTTAGTATCTTCATAGTAAAAGCCCTATCTCCAAGCTCTTGAAGATATTCAATATCTAAAATGGAGTACTCTTTTTGTTTTTCTGTTTTTATAGGATTCTCTTCCCTGATAAGATTCTCTTCTCTTTTGTCATTAAGTCCTAGTATGGTTTCATAGAGTGTGTCTTTGTTGATAGGCTTACTTAGATGTTCATTCATCCCATATTTCATAGCTTTCTCTCTATCTTCCAACATAGCAGCAGCTGTAAGAGCAATAATAGGCACATCTTTATCAAACTCCCTTATAGATAAGGCTGCATCATAACCACTCATCACAGGCATTTGCAAATCCATGAGAATAATATCTATTTTATTTTGATACTCTTTGTACTTCTCCACTCCCTCTCTCCCATCACTAGCAACTATCACTTCTGCATTTGCATTTTGGAGCATCATGGATTCTATTTGCTGATTTATTTCATTATCCTCTACTAAAAGTATAGTTAGGTTTTTGAGCGTTTTTTCTCTTTTGCTCTCTTTTCTCTCATCTTTTTGTTTATCTTTGGATTCCAAACTCCCCTCTTCCATCATGAGGTCAATATCTACAGTAGTTCCCTTCCCTTCAGCACTCTGTATAGATATATCTCCTCCCATAGCCTCTATGATTCTTTTGCTAATCACCAACCCAAGTCCTGTACCTCCATATTTTCTAGTCGTAGAGCTATCAGCTTGTGTAAAAGGGGTGAAGAGCTTTTCTATCTGCTCTTTGCTCATACCTATACCGCTATCTTTGAGGCTAAAAGAGAGGATTACCTTTTTTTCCCCTATCCTCTCTTTTAGCCCAATAAAAAGACTCACTTCGCCTTTTTTGGTAAACTTTATAGCATTTGATAGAAGATTGGCAACTACTTGTGTGATTCTTAGCTCATCTCCCACAAGGGTATTTGGGATATTAGAATCCTTCTCTATTGTTAGCTTTAATCCTTTTTGTTTGATTTTGTCTTCAAACATCACCCATAGCTGAGAGATGATATGATTGAGAGAAAATGGGTGATACTCTAGTTCTAATTTCCCTGCTTCTATTTTGGAGTAATCTAAAATATCATTGATAATGCCTAGTAGCATTTTAGAGGAGCTATTTATCTTATTTATGAAATCTTTTTGCTTTGGTTCTAAATCCATCTCTCCAAGCATTTCTCCTAAGCCAATAATTGCATTCATAGGAGTTCTTATCTCATGAGACATATTTGCCAAGAAGTCACTTTTTGCCCTATTTGCAGCTTCTGCTTTTACTCTGGATTCCTCTAGTGTTTTGCTCTGTAATTTTTGCTCTGTAATATCTCTAACAATTCCATCTATTCTTGAAGGGTTGCCATCTTTATCAAAAAATAGTCTATTTTTATTTTGTATCCAAACCTCACTACCATTTTTTCTTGTGATTCTGTGCTCTGCTTCACTAAAGCCATCTTTGAAAAGCTTCTCTTTAGCACTACTAGCTATCTCTTTATCTGACAAAGGGATTACTTCAAACCAAAGAGTTGTATTTTTTGAAAACTCCTCTTGTGTATATCCATAGATACGCTCTACAGATGGAGAGAGAAAAAGAAGATCACTTTGTGGGAGTTTTACTGAGTAGATCACATCTTGAGTATTTGCTAGGATATTTGATAGAAGCTCTTCGTTTTTTTTAAGCTCCTCTATAGCTCTATTCTCAGATTCACGACTCTCCTTTACTCTTCTAGCGACTATAAGAGCACCAAATGGCAAGAGTAGTGAAAAGAACCCAACTATTTTTGCACTAAGCATCCATGAAGAGAGATACTCAGATTTTGCTAGGGCAACTTGTACATAAAATGGATACCCCTCTAAAAGCTTAAATGTACCAAGCCTAACTCCTCCATCAGTACTTGCAACATAACTCAAATCGCCGACTTTATAGCCCGATTTTATCTTTTGAACAATTGGATTATCAAGAGGAAGAGCTTTGTTGAAATCACTCTCACTGTATTTAGGATGTCTTGAGAGCAACATGAAAGTATCTGATCTTCTAAGAAGTGCAACCCCAAGCTCTCCAACTTCTACAGAGGAGATAAGAGAATCAATTCTATCCAAATTTGTCAATGCACTTATGATACCTATGAGTTCTCCATTTTTATCACGGATAGCTTTTAGATGTGCTAAAGACCTTTTTCCTGTGGTGCGTGCAGTTATTGCTCTAGAGAAACTTCTGCTTATAGAGCTATTTTTGAGCACTTGAAAATGTTCACGATCTGCTACATTTATCTGTTCCTCTAGTCTATTAGATGAGAAAAATATATTGCCATCTCTATCTATAAAATTTACTCCCTCAACACCATTGTGAATATCTGCAAGATATTTTAATCTTTTTGAGACTATCTCTCCTTGCTTTCTTGCATCTGCCTTAGCAAAACTTTTGTCCTCTTCAAGCAAAGACCTATAGATAAACTCTCCATAGCTCAAAATACTATCAATATCCCTAAAATCACCACTAATCTTTTGCTCAAGGAGTGTGGTTAGATTATTTGTCTCCTTTAAATTATCTTTTTTTATTCTCTCGTACTCTATATAGCCTTGTATAACAATAAAAACCATTATCAAAACTACTAAAATAGAAGCCCATATATACTCTCTATTTCTATAAATAAAACTACTTCTATTTTTTCTATTTTTTAACACGCTCTACCCTGATTTCTATTTGTTCTATGAAAGATATTAGCAATATTATACTTTGAGATTTATCATTTTGTGGGGATTTTTGGGGAGTCTTGATTCTATTTTAGTACAATTATAATAGAATCCATGTAAAAGTCTCAAGAGATGGAATACAATCTCTTCACAATACATAGACTAAGTATGAGTATTATGTTGTATTAGAAATTATAAAAAGGTGAAAAATTTGAAACATGAAAAAGAGACTATCTTAATAGTAGATGATATACATACAAATATAATAATGCTTTCAGAGATATTAAAAGAACAGTACGATTTAAAAGTAGCAAAAAATGGGCTAAAAGCGATAGAAATAGCAAAAAAAGGTGGGGTAGATCTTATTTTGCTTGATGTTGTTATGCCAGATATTGATGGACATGAAGTTTGTAAGATTTTAAAAGATGATGAAGAGACAACAGAGATTCCTATTATTTTTGTAACAGCAAACAATGAATCTTCAGATGAAGAGAAGGGATTTTCACTTGGGGCGGTGGACTATATCACTAAACCTTATAAGCCAAGTGCAGTATTATCAAGAGTAAAAACACATATACTGCTAAAAGTAAAAAATAGACTTCTAGATGATCAAAACAGAGATCTCAAAAGATATGTCTCACTGGTGGATAAAAACATCATAACCTCTACTACAAATTTGGATGGTAGCATAATCTATGTATCAGAAGCATTTTGCAATATTAGCGGATACACAAAAGATGAACTTTTGGGAGAAAATCATAGAATCGTCAGACATCCAGATATGCCAAAAGAGCTATATGATAATCTATGGCAGAACATACTAAATGATAATACTTGGGAAGGTGAGATAAAAAATCTAAAAAAAGATGGAGGGTTTTATTGGGTAAAAGCATCAATATCCCCAATCTATGACAAAAATGGAAAAAAATCTGGCTACACAGCCATCCGTCAAGATATTACTGACAAAAAACTAATAGAAGAGATAAGCATCACAGATGGACTGACAAACATCTACAATAGAAGACATTTCAATGATGTTTTTCCAAAAGTGATAAATAGTGCTAAGCGCAATAATGAGTTAGTATGTTTTTTGTTAATGGACATTGACCACTTCAAACAATACAACGATAACTATGGGCATCAAAAGGGCGATGATGTGCTAATAGCTTTTGCTAGAACTCTAAGAGAATCGATAAATAGAGCAGATGACTATGCTTTTAGACTTGGCGGAGAGGAGTTTGGTCTTATCTACAAATCTAAAGACAAACAAAAAGCCTTAGAGTATGCAAATAGGATTAGAGAGAATATCAAAAAACTCAACATCCCTCATGAACACAGCTCAGTAGCTAACCACATAACTGCATCTATGGGACTAGTGTGTAGAAATGAAAATGAGATACAAGATATGGATATCATCTACAAAGAGGCTGATGATTTGCTCTATAAATCAAAAGAGAGTGGCAGGGATAGAATTAGTGCAAATGAGTGATGTGGAGATTTTTAGATGAAAAATGGTGATGATAAAGAGTTTGAGAAATTATTTGAGTTGTTTCCAGATGGTGTGGTTATTATAGATACTGATACAAAGCTTCCTATTAAATACAACAAAGTCGCATACACTCAGCTTGAATATGAAGAGAGTGAATTTAAAAATATATCTATTTCTGATTATGAAGCAGTTGAGAATCCCCAAGATACAAGAAAACATATAGAGAAGATTCTAAAAGAGGGAAGAGATGATTTTGAGACAAAACACAAAACAAAATATGGAAAAATTTTAGATATAAGAGTAACTATCATTCTTTTGAATTCTGATAATAGAGTCTATTTTTTGTGTGTTTTTAGGGATATCACAGAGCAGAAAAATCTTCAAAGAGAGATGGATGAGAAAAATAGATTTCAAAAAACACTACTTCAGAGTATTACACATATACTCATAACCACTGATGTCAATGGAGTGATAACTTCTTTTAATAAAAACGCCACAGAGATTTTGGGATACAAAGAAGATGAGGTTGTTGGCAAAGAGACACCTCTTCTTTTTCATGACAAAAAAGAGATAGAAGATAGAGCAATGTCTTTGAGTAATCACCTAGAAACTGATATTGAGGCTGGATTTAAGGTTTTTGAACTAATCGCAGATAGAGTGATGGATGATAAAAAAGAGTGGAACTATATCAAAAAAGATGGAACAAAAATAGTAGTAGAGCTAAATGTTAGTGCGTTAAAAAATAGTGAAAATATTACTATTGGTTATCTAGGTGTTGCTACTGATATCACTGAAAAAAAGGCTTTGGAAGAGAAGGCAAAAAGAGAGAGTGATGCTGTAAATTTTATCTTAGAAGAGACTGTTGGGGGATATTGGGATTGGGACTTAGTAAACAATAGAGAGTATTTAAGTCCTGGATTTAAGAAGATGTTTGGATATAGAGATGATGAGATGGAGAATATCCCAGAATCTTGGATGAAGATTATCTTTGAAGAGGATCTTCAAAAGACGCTAAAACTCTTTGATCTCCATGTAAAAAGTAGAGGCAAAATACCTTTTGTTGGGGAGGTTAGATATAGACATAAAGATGGCTCGACTGTTTGGATTATTTGCTCTGGAAAGGTTATAGAGTGGGATGATAATGGGAAGCCTTTGCGAATGTTAGGAAGCCATGTAGATATCACAGAGCAAAAGATACTAGAAGAGAATCTAAAAGAGAGCGAGCAGAGATTTAGTGATGTAGCAGATGCTTCTGGAGAGTATATTTGGGAGCTTGATAATAATGGTGAATACACATTTTTGACAAAACCATTTGAAGATATGATGGAATATAAGCTTAGTGAATGTATTGGTAAAACACCATTTTCTTTTATGCCTGAAGATGAAAAGATAAGGGTTGGTGACTATTTTTTAAATGAGGTAGCAAAAAATAGAGTCTCTTTCAAAGGATTAATCCACAAATCACTCACAAAAAGTGGCAAAATAATTTGGCAAAAGGTAAATGGATTACCTATGTTTGATAGCGATGGTAATATTATTGGCTACAGAGGTGCTGCACTTGATATTACAACTGAGAAAAAAGCTCAAGAGGAGCTAGAAGTCGCAAAAACAAAAGCGGAGAAGGCAAATAAAGCAAAAAGTGAGTTTCTAGCAAATATGTCTCATGAGATAAGAACTCCTATGAATGCTGTTACTGGACTTGGTGAGATTCTTGGTGAAATGGGACTAGATAGACAACAAAAAGAGATACTTGATAAGATAAATGGCTCTTCAAAGATGCTTCTTGGAATCATAAATGACATACTTGATTATTCAAAAATAGAGGCTGGAAAGCTGGAGCTTGAATACAAAATCTTTGAGATGGAAAACATATTATCACAACTTAGAGTAATGTTTTCACAAAATGCAAGCAAAAAAAATCTTGAGCTATATTTTCATCTAAAAAGCGGAACTCCAGAGATAATCATAGGAGATGAGCTAAGAATCGATCAAGTTTTGACAAATCTTTTGTCAAATGCAATAAAATTTACAAATAGTGGAATCGTCTCTCTAACTATTGAACTAGTAAAAAAAATAGATGAGAGAAGAGCTCTTATCCAATTTAGCGTACAAGATAGTGGTATTGGAATGAGCAAAGAACAAATAGAAAGACTATTTACTGCTTTTACTCAAGCAGATAGCTCTACAACTCGTAAATATGGAGGCACAGGACTTGGACTTGTCATCTCCAAAAAGATAGTAGAAGCTTTTGGAGGAGAGCTAAAAGTAGAAAGTAAACTAGGCAAGGGTAGTAGATTTAGCTTTGAGATAGAGCTAGAAGTAAAATCTTGGAAACAAGAGAGAGTACATAGTGAAGATAGGGCTTATCATGTGCTAATAGTAGATGATCAAGAGATTTCAAGAGAGATTTTAAAAGATATTGTAGAAGGATTTGGTTTTACTGCTGATGAGGCAAAAGATGGAGAAGAGGCAATAGAGAGGATTAAAAATGCTGATATGGAAAACTTACCTTATGACATAATATTGGTTGATTGGAATATGCCAAAACTAAATGGAATAAAGACAATCAAGAAGATTGAAGAGATGTCAGCAAATGGTGAGATAAAATCAAAAATTCCTACACTATTTATGGTGAGTGCATACTCAAAAAATAGTATAGATTTAGATGATAGTGCAATTGATAGCTTTATCTCAAAACCAGTAACCCCTTCTACACTCTTTGATGCAATCATTACAGCAAAAAAAGGAACACTAAAGAGTATCAAAAAAACATCAATGGATGAGATTCCAAAATTTGATAACCTAAATATCCTTCTTGTTGAAGATAATGAGATAAATCAAGAAGTAGCAACAATGATGCTTGAAAAAACAGGAGCAAAAATAGATATAGCCAATAATGGAGAAGAGGGAGTTGAGAAGTTTTTAAAAAATAGTTTAAAATATGATCTTATCCTTATGGATTTGCAGATGCCTATCATAAGTGGGTATGAAGCAAGCAAAAAGATAAGAGAGCACAACAAAAAAATACCAATCATCGCACTAACAGCTGCTGCTATGGTAGAAGATAGAGAAAAAGTATTAGAAGCTGGTATGGATGATCATCTAAGCAAGCCAATAGATAGAAATGCACTTTATAAATCTATTGCAAAATATTGCAATATAAAAATAAAAAAAGAGGTGCAAAAAACTAAAGAAAAAATAATAGAAGTAGTTGATTATCAAGAGTTAAAAAAGGTAATAAACTCCCAGAGTAAAATAGATACACTTCTTTTAACGCTAAAAAAACAGCTTGAAGTCGGAGAGTTTAGAGATATTATCGAAGAAATTGAGAGAAAAAGTGCTGATGCAAAATCCCTAATACACTCCCTAAAAGGCGTAAGTGGAAATCTATACGCAAATGAACTATACAATATAACAAAAGAGATAGATGGTGCATATAAAGATAGCAAAGAGATAGAAAAAGAGCTTATTGATAATCTAAAAAATGCAATAGAGAATCTAAAAAGAGAGCTAGAAAATATAGAAAACCAAAAAACCACAGAAGAGACAAAAGAAAAGGCAATAGACAAAGAGAATCTAAAAAGAGAACTAAAAACCCTCTCTCTATCTTTAAAAGATGGCTCTATGATTGATTTTGATATGAAAAAGAGACTCTTTTTAAATCTCAAAGAGACCATAGAGATAATAGAGCTTCAAAAATGGAGTGAATTAATAGATGAATATGAGTATGACAAAGCTCTAGAGATAATGGAGAGATGGAGAATATAAGAGAGAAAGGAGAGAAAAAAGAGATGCAAAAACTACCAATAGGAATCCAAACATTTAGTAAAATAAGAGAAGATGATTATATCTACATAGACAAGACGGACTTAGCTTACGATCTAATACAAAAATATCAATATGTCTTCCTCTCTCGTCCAAGACGATTTGGGAAGTCTCTATTTTTAGACACTTTGCGCAATATCTTTGAAGGGAAAAAAGAGTATTTCAAGGGGTTGGTTATTGAAGATAAGTGGGATTTTGATGTCAGATATCCAGTGATAAGGGTAAATTTTGCAAAGGGGAGAATAGAGAATAGAAAAGATCTTGATAAAGATATTATTCGTACCCTCAA
>JAABSR010000027.1 GCA_011390245.1 Campylobacterales bacterium | reverse complement strand
AGATTTTCTAACAAGCGGAAATCATGCTTGGGATAAAAAAGAGGGGATTGAACTTCTAAAAAGTCCTGATTATAGAGTGATAAGACCACTAAACTATCCTTTAGGCGTACCTGGTTTTGGCTCAAAAGTACTCAATATTTGTGGCGAAGAGATAGCGATTATAAATCTTATGGGGCACTATGGAATGCCTCTAGTAGATAATGTATTTATATCTGCAAAAAAAGAGATAGATAGACTAAAAGAGCTAGGAGTAGAATCTATTTTTATAGATTTTCATGCAGAGGCTACTAGTGAAAAAAGAGCAATGCATGTGATGTTAAAGGGTAAAATAACAGCACTTTTAGGCACTCATACACACATAGGAACTGATGATTTGATCATTGAAGAGGGCAGTGCTTATGTAAGCGATATTGGTCTTAGTGGGTGTAGGGATAGTGTTATTGGGATGGATTCTGAAGCACCAATAAAGAGGTTTCTAACTTCACTTCCAGCACATCTAGATATACCAAAAAAGTGCAAAAAAATACTACAGATGATTATAATAGAGAGCAATGAGGGCAAGGCAGTAGATGCTTACAAAATCAAAGCATTGGATGAAAAAGAGGCGATTATTAGCATGAAAGCAATGAGAGAGGATAATATGATATAATTATAAGAATATGATACAATTATATTAGAATGTGTCAAAAATGAACTTTCTACAATATACATTATCCAAAAGAACAGTGATGAACGAAGAAGAGATAGAGATAGCCTTACAAAATTGCGACAAAGAAGCAATCCACACACCACAAAAAATCCAATCTTTTGCTGCTATTATTGGCATCTCAAAAGAGACAAATAAGATAATCTTCTACTCTAAGAATCTCTTTAAATTTATAGATATCAAAGAGGGTGTAGAGATTTTGGATTCAAACTTTGCAGATATCCTTCCCTCATGCATAAAAAATATAGAGAAGATTTTAGAGCATAAACAAAAAGAGAGTGAGATTTTTGAGGTAGATAAAACTTTTATAAGAGTACTACATCACAAAGAGTATCTTACCTTAGAGCTTCAAGATAGAGATTTTAGTTGTAGCTTTTTGGAAAGTATGCAGATAATACAAAAATCAACCTCTGCTATCTCAAAAGCAAACAACAGCGAAGAGGTGTTTGAGCTTATACTGAGTAAGCTAAGAGAGTTTACTGGTTTTGATAGAGCGATGCTTTATAAGTTTGATGAAAATTTTGATGGCACAGTGATCTTTGAATCCAAAAAAAGAGATTTAAACTCATTTTTGGAGCATACATTTCCAGCCTCTGATATTCCAAAAAATGCTAGAGATATGTATGCAAAAAACCCTATAAGAGTTATATCTGATGTGGATGACATACCAATAGATCTCATCCTCAAAGAGGGGATAGAGTCTATAAACCCTATAGATATGTCATATCTTCACTCAAGAGCAGTTGCCCCAATACATATTGAGTATCTAAAAAATATGTCTGTAGTCTCTTCAATGAGCATATCTATAATATCTAGAGGAGAGCTTTGGGGTTTGATAGCTTTTCATAACAA
The DNA here is from genome assembly GCA_011390245.1 of Campylobacterales bacterium. Taxonomy (GTDB): domain Bacteria; phylum Campylobacterota; class Campylobacteria; order Campylobacterales; family JAABSR01; genus JAABSR01. Next base: position 15,380 of record JAABSR010000027.1, on the reverse strand, counting down.
CTCACCTCTATATGTGCCTTTGCAAAAGAGAATATGTTGTGAAGAGATTTCAAAAATGCTCTCTAACACCATTGAAAATATAGAGATATCTGAGGGGAGCTACGAAGAAAATCTAAAACTCAAAGCTCTAAATGAGCTTTTTAAAGCAATAATGTATAAAGGAGTGAGCTCTATTTTACTACTCAAAGAGGAGGTAGCTTCTAATATTCTTCTCTCAGTGGTTGATTCTAATGGGGTAACTTTAAAAAATGGAGAAAACATAAAAAGTTATGGGGTAACTCCAAGTGAAAACGAAGTAGAGATGATTATAGATCTCTTCAAAGATAGAGATGAGAGTGTTATTTCTGTTCAATGTCTATCATCTTTTGATACAAAATTTGAAAAAATTAGAAAAGTTGCTTCTGGGGTTCTGTTTTTAAATATCAGCAAAGAGATAAAAATACTCTGGTATAAGCCTGAAGTCTCAAAGTTGATAGCTTGGGCAGGGCAACCTATCAAAAGTTTTTATAATGATGAGGGCAAACTAAAAATCTCTCCTAGAAAATCATTTGAAACATACCACGAAGAGGTACATCTGAAGTCAAAACCTTGGAGCAAACAAGATTTAGAATTTGCACAAAAAATTTACAATCTCCATAAAGAATCTCAACGCTATAAAGATGATGATGTATCTATAAACTTTGAGGATGAATCTAGAAGATATCTACAGATATTTGACCTCTTAGATCAAGCCGTTGTGACAACAGACATTGATGGACATATTAGTTATGTAAATAGATCTTTTGAAGAGATGAGTGGCTACAAATACAAAGAGGTTAGAGGAGAGCTGCCAAGTATTTTAAAATCTGGAAACCACGAAAGAGAGTTTTATGCAAATATGTGGTCCACAATCCTATCTCTACAAATCTGGCATGGAGTGGTCACAAACAGAGATAAAAACGGTGAAGTCTTTGTAGTTGATATGATGATTTCGCCACTTGTCAATAAACATGGAGAGATTTTGGGATTTGTCTCAGTAGGTCACAATATCACAGATCATATCTCCAAAATAGAGGCTTGTGAGAAGATAAATAGTGACCTAAAAAGTGCAAGTAAAGTGATAGAACAAGATCTTTATGAGCTAAAAGCTATAGAAGATGCCAATATAAAATTTAGAATCAAAAAAGATATCCTTATTCAGATATCCCACCACTGGCGGCAACCTCTGACTGTTTTAAATATGCTAGTCTCAGACATAAAAGATGCTTATGAAGAGGGGGCATTAGATATTGAGTATATCAAAGGTTTTGAAAAAAGTGCACTAGATATGATATTTTTGATGTCAAGTAAGATAAATGAGTTCTCAAGCTATTTCAAGCCCTCAGGAGAGAGAAAAAGATTTAGTGTCAATGAGTGTATTGAGAGAACAGTAGTTGCTATAAAACCTACTCTAAAATCAAAAAATATAGAGATAAGTTTTGAGATGGAAAAAAATCTATATATTTATGGCTACATGAATGCACTTACTAGAATCTTGATAGAGATTTTAAATAATATAGTAGATATAACAGAATCAAGAAACTTAAAATTTGCCGACATTAAGATATCGACTTTTGAAATAGAGGAGAATATCATAATAGAAATTAGCGACAATTGCGGTGGCATAGAGGATTTTGGTGAGATTTTTGATCCATACTACTCTACAAAAAAGGCAAAAAATAATGTGGGAATTGGGCTTTTTGCTGTCAAAACAATACTACAAGAGCATTTCAATGGTAAAATCGAAGCCAGAAACGGCACTCTTGGTGCAATATTTAGAATAGAAATAACAAAGGATACCTAAGATGAATAGTGGAGAGGTTGAAGATATACATATTGTTGGGGTAGGTTCAAGTGCTGGTGGGATCGAGGCATTGAAGGGATTCTTATCCTCCATTAGCATAAATACAAATATCTCTTATGTAATTGTTCAACACCTAAATCCTCAATACAAAAGTATGCTAACTGAGATTTTAGGAAGAGAATCTTCACTTGATGTTATCGAGATATCACAAAAACTAAAAATAGAACCAAACAAAATATATGTAACCCCAGCAAACTCAAATGTATCTATAAAAGGTAATCATTTTCTACTAGTTGAACCAGAACAAGTAGTTGGTCCAAAACCCTCTGTAGATCTCTTTTTTATCTCTCTAGCTGACCAAAAAGGTGAAAAGGCTATTGGAGTAATTCTCTCAGGAACAGGAGCAGATGGTTCAGTTGGTCTTAAAGCCATCAAGGCAAATAGCGGTTTGACAATAGCTCAAGATCCAAAAAGTGCAAAATATGATGGTATGCCACTCTCTGCGATAGACTTGGGTGTTGTTGATAAAAAGATGCTTCCAGATGAGATGGGGCCTTTTATTGAGAACTATGTAAAAAGTGGACATCTAATAGAGAAAGATTATGAGGATATAGGAGATAAGCAGATTGAGGAGTTATTTACTATTTTAAATGATGCTTTTGATATAGATTTTACACACTACAAAACTGCAACTATCACGCGAAGGCTTGATAGAAGAATGAGTTCGGTTTCTTGTAGAACACTAAAAGATTATCTTGAGCATATCAAAAAAAATAGTGAAGAGTTAACACTTCTATATAATGATATACTAATAGGTGTTACCTCGTTTTATAGGGATTGTGAAGCTTTTGAGGCACTATCAAACTCATTTAGAGGATATATCCAAAACCTCAAAGGAAACGAACTAAGAATCTGGTCTGCTGGATGTGCAACTGGAGAGGAGGCATACACTATAGCTATGATTGCCTCAGATATAGCAGAATCTACAAATAAGCAGATTGATATTCAAGTATTTGCCACTGATATGGATGAAAACTCTCTCTCAGCTGCGAGAAGTGGAATATATCCAGAGATAATATCCACAAGCGTTCCAAAAAGATTACTAGAGAGATATTTCAAGAGAAAAGGTAGCTATTATGAGGTCTCTAGGAAACTTAGGGAGAGAGTTATTATCTCAAAACATAATATTCTAAGAGATCCTCCTTTTCTTAGGATTGATCTAGTCTGCTGTAGAAATCTTCTAATCTATTTTGATACATCAATCCAACAAAAGACACTTCTAAACTTCCACCACTCTCTAAAACCAGGTGGTTATATGTTTCTTGGTAAATCTGAAACGCTTGGCAAAGCATCTATATACTTTACAACACTCTCTTCAAAATATAAAATATATAAAAGCAGAGTCGATATAAAACCTCAGCTACTAGATATCATGCTTCCAGCAAACAAAAAGAGAACCAAAAATAGCTTGACAAAAGAGCAAAGTGCAGAGATAACATTTGAAACAACCATAAAAGATACAATATTTTATGAGCTTATAAATAGATGCGTCATAGTTGATGAAAATGGAAATCTCATCTATGTAAAGGGTAATCTAGATGGAATAGCTTCACTTCCAAAAGGCTCTATAAATCTAAATTTTACAAAAATGCTACATAGCGATCTCTCAGTTGACTTTAGATCTCTACTCTTTAAAGTAGTAAAAAGTAGATTACACCAAAAAAGCAGAGGCAAGGTTATCAAGCATGGGGATTCTCAAAAACTTGTAACAATATCTATTTATCCTATAAGTGAGCCACAAAATAGCTTTCTTACTATCTTTTATGATGAACCAGTAAAAGTATCCACCAAAAACTATACAACTAGTGATGAGGATAGAGGAAAACTAGAGGCACTCCAAGATGAACTAGATAGCACAAAAGAGCATCTGCAAACTGTAGTAGAGGAGTTAGAGACTAGCAATGAGGAGCTTCAGGCTACAAATGAGGAGCTTCAAAGCTCAAACGAGGAGCTTCAGGCTACAAATGAGGAGCTAGAGACTAGCAATGAGGAGCTTCAAAGCTCAAACGAGGAGCTTCAAACTGCATATATTGAACTAAAGATGGTTTATGAAGAGCAAGAGAAACAAAGAACTATACTAGAAGAGACCAATAAAGAGCTAATAAGATTAAATAGTGAACTAAACACAAAAGAGAAGTATATCTCCGCACTTCTAGATGCAGAACAAGCAATAGTACTTGTAACTCAAAATGGAGAGGATATCTTAGATGCAAATCAGGGCTTTTTTAACTTTTTTAGCGAATACAACTCTCTAGAGGAGTTTAGATTCAAACACAAAAGTATATGCGACCTATTTGAAGATGTGGGAGATGATAAGAGTTTTATTGGAAAAAAAGGTGTCATGGCAAATGGTGGAGATTGGATTGAAGAGATGATGAAAAACTCCAAAAAACACTACAAAGCCCTAATACTAAAAGAGAAAAAACCCTATACTTTTTCAATTCACATAAATCAGCTTGATGTTGTCTCAAATAAATATGTTTTGGTTTTAAGTAATATCACTGATGTTGAGACAGAGAAGATGATAAAAGAGAAAGAGATAAGCTATCATGTGGATAAACTAGCTCAAGAAGAGAGAGTAATCATCCAAAGATCTACTATCTTTAGTGCGGGTGATTTTTTACAAACTATCACAAATGCATGGAGAAGGCCGCTAAATAAGATTATCTCAACTATTAGAGAGCTTGTTGAAGACTCCTCTTATGAGCCAATTGATACTAAAAAATTGAGTGAATTTGAGAAGATAAGCGTAGAAGAGCTCTCAAATCTTGTTAGCTCAATTGATATGACAAAAGAGTTTTTTGTCATATCAAAAAACAGAGAGTATTTTGATTTAGTGGAGATAATAGAGCTTATAAAAAATATCTACTCACTCTCTCAAAATAGTGATGGAATAGGATTTAATAATATACTCCTACCTCAAAAGGCTGAGATATATGGATACAGGGATGAGGCTAGATATCTATTCCAAAATCTCTTTGGACTTTTTGGCAACTATATTTTGACTTCAAAAGAGAGCAAAATAGATCTAGAGATCAAAGAGGATGATGAAGATATTATTATAAATATCTCCTCACCAGATGAAAATCTAGAGCTACAAAAATTTCTAACATCTGCTTTTGTAGAAGATAATAAAGAGAGTGGAAATAGTAAGGATTTTGTCAAAATAAGAATGAAAGTTATTAGATCAATTGTCGAGCTAGAGTATGGAGGAAAAATAGAGATAAAATCAAGTGGGATCAAAACAAAACTAAAAATAGTTTTAAAAGCACGCTAATCATGGAAGATAAATATGCTATATTAAAAAAACTCGCTCATCAAAAGGCAAAAGATGAAGTAGGAAATCTTTTCAATAGCAACCTAAGTGATGTTGAAAAAAACATTATAGAGTTAAAACTAAAGCTTTTTGAGCAAGAGATAATCATAGAAGAGCTAAGACATGATAAATCAAAAGCTGAGAAGCTTAGTAAAAAATATAATGAAATTCTAAAAAATATCTCTGTTGGATATCTCTTTTGTGACCACAATGGAACAATAAATGATGCAAACACTTATGCCAAAAAAGTGCTTTCACTTCCATCTTTGGAAAAGTGTTTTGGCAGACCGATATCACTCTCAATTGCTTTTGAGTATAGAAGTAAATTTCTAAATTGGCTCGCACAATCTATACCTAATAATGCCGAAAGTCAAATAACAATAGTGGCAATGAATGGAAATACGCTAAGACTTTATGGATTCAAAAGTGGTGAGGATGACTTTTTTATAACCATAGAGGATATTAGTGAGATAAAAAAAGAGATTTCAGCCTTGAGTCTCATAAAAAAAGCATTTGATACTGCAAATGATGCTATTATTATTACAGATGGTGATATCAAAATAATCTACTCAAACCAAGCATTCTCAGCAATCACAGGATACACAAAACATGAGATAATAGGTCAAAATCCCTCTATTTTGCAATCTGGAATCTACAGCAAGGATTTCTATGAAAAGTTTTGGAATGATCTAAAAAACTATGGTGCTTGGAGAGGAGAGTTGGCTGATAAGAAAAAGGATGGCTCACTATCAATCCATAGAACAAATATTACAGCTATAAAAAAGGGTGAAATAGTCACAAACTACATAGCAATCTTCTCAGATGTGACAAAAGAGCATAGTGCAAATGAGAAGATTTTAGAACTCTCTATCTATGATGCACTCACAAGACTTCCAAATAGACACATGTTCATTAATAGAGTTGAAGAGATGACAACATCAAAGTTTAGCAAAGAGAGTGGCTTTACCCTTCTTTTCATGGACTTAGATAACTTCAAAACTATAAATGATACCTTTGGACACTCTTTTGGTGATGAGCTACTTATTGAGATAGCAAGAAGACTGAAAAATATAGTGAGAAAAAGTGACCTCATAGCAAGACTAGGAGGCGATGAGTTTGTTGTTCTGCTTTCAGAGCTAATAGAGCCTACGGCCATACAGATGATAGCAGATGAGATAGTGAACTCTATAAGTAGCGATATCAAACTATCAATAGGACAGAGTGTAAATGTGAGCTGCTCTATTGGAATCTCAGTCTTTCCAATAGATGCTAGAAATCATGAAGACCTGCTAAAGTTTGCAGATATGGCTATGTATAGAGCAAAAGAAGAAGGTAAAAATAGGTACTTTTTTTATAATACAGATATGAGCAAAAAATCTCAAAGAATCTCAAAACTCAAAAGCGTGCTAAAAGATGCACATAAACATGATGAGATATATCTGATGTATCAACCTCAATTCTCAACAAAAGAGAAAAAAATTGTAGCCATAGAGGCACTTGCTAGATGGCACAATATCCAATATGGAGATGTAACACCTATTGAGTTTATAACCATTGCAGAACAAAATAACACAATATTAGAGCTTGGAAGATATATATTTGACAGAGCTTGTGAAGATATAAGTCAGTGTGATTTTTTTGCAAAAAACATAAATGAACTAGCGATAAATATCTCAAGCATGCAGATAAAGGGTAATAACTTCGTAGAAGAGACTAAAGAGATGACAAAAAGGTATGGACTAAAGCCACAAAATATCGTACTTGAAGTCACTGAGAGTGTTTTAATGCAAGATCTATATACCACTGGCAACAAACTACAAACTCTAAGAGATGAGGGATTCAAAGTGGCACTAGATGATTTTGGAACTGGCTACTCATCGCTGTCATATCTCCAAAAATTACCTATTGATATAGTTAAAATCGATAAAAGTTTTGTAGATAATATAGCTTTGGATTCTAAGAGTAAAAACATTATAAAAACTATTATTGACCTATCTCACTCACTTGATAAAGTAGTCATAGCCGAAGGTGTAGAAAATAGCTTACAAGCAGAAATACTCATCTCCATAGGTTGTGATATGCTACAAGGATTCTACTTCTCAAAACCAATAAAACTAAAATACATCTCACATCATAGTAGCTACTCTTTGTAAAGCAAGTAGCTACTAAAATCTTTTGAATGTTTTCAAAGAGCTAGAAGAGGATTCTCTACTCTCCTATGATCTCTATTATCTCTCCAGTTCTATTATCGATAATGTACATCTTATTTGGGTCATCTTTTTTCATCTTTATTAGCTTTTTTTCTAACTCCGTTGGCTCTTTTAGCATATACATCTGAGTTGTATTGTATTTATCATCACTAAAAGATACAAAATTATCACCAAAAACAAAAGAGATCATAAATATAAAAATAGTAAAAAATCTCATCCCCACTCCTAAAATTTTAATTTCATACTATTCTATCATAAATAAAGGCCACTCTATCTATTTTTTATCTCTTGACATTCTCTTTCTTGCATTTGGATCAAGATATTTTTTTCTTATTCTCAAGCTCTTTGGCGTTACTTCCAAAAGCTCATCATCCTCTATCCACTCTAGCGCTCTTTCTAGATTCATATCTCTAGGTGGAACTAGTTTTATTGCCTCATCAGCACCAGAGCTTCTCATGTTTGAAAGCTGTTTTGATTTGATAGGATTTACATCAAGATCATTATCCCTACTATGCTCACCCAAAACCATACCTATATAGACTTTTGTTTGAGGACCAATGAAAAGCTCTCCTCTCTCTTGAATATTCCAGAGAGAAAAGCCTGTTGCTTCACCATTTTCCATCGAAATAAGTGCACCATTTTTTCTTGATTCTACTTTTCCATGAAATGGTCGAAACTCTAAAAATGAGTGATTCATAATCCCCTCACCCTTAGTATCTGTCAAAAATTCACTCCTATATCCAATAAGACCTCTTGCAGGAATTTCAAATTCAATCCTTGTGTAGCCATCACTCATTGGATTCATAGACTTCATGTCTGCTTTTCTTTTGCCAAGCTTCTCAATGACTACTCCACTACTCTCTTGAGGCACATCAATCACTAAATGTTCAAAAGGCTCTAATCTTACGCCATCTTCCTCTTTTATAATAACTTCAGGTCGAGAGATAGAGAACTCAAAATCTTCTCTTCTTAGATTTTCAGCAAGTATAGTTATCTGAAGCTCCCCTCTTCCGCTTACTTTAAATTTCCCATCTCCCAAATCCTCACATCTCATCGCTATATTTGTCTGCATCTCTTTATTTAGTCTATCTTTGAGTTTATTTGCCGTAACATGCTTTCCTTCAGTTCCAGCTAGTGGACTATCGTTTACTCCAAAAAATACACTCATTGTAGGCTCTTCAAGATGCATAGGGTCTAGAGGCATTGGATTGTTTGGATCCACCAAGCTATCACCAACATCTACAGAGTGAAATCCAGCAATTGCTACAATATCACCAGCTTCTGCCTCCTCTATCTCCATCCTTGCTAGTCCGTGAAATCCAATAAGCTTGCTAATTCTTCCATTCTCTTTCTCTCCATCAGCTTTTGCAAGCATCACTGTCTCATTTTTTCTAATCTTGCCATTAAATATCCTAGCGATACCAATTTTGCCAACATAGTTGTCATAATCAAGTGTGAAAACTTGCATCTGAAGAGAATTTTCAGCACTTCCTGTAGGCTCTGGAACATTCTCTATTAGTGCTTCAAAAAGTGGCTCAAGGTTTTTCCTCTCATCGCCTAGCTCTTTTATAGCAAATCCATTTACCGCAGCTGCGTAAATAATAGGAAAGTCTAGCTGTCCCTCTGTTGCATCCATAGAGACGAAAAGATCAAATATCTCATCTGCAACTCTATCTGGCTCTGCTGCTGGTTTATCTATTTTGTTTATAACTAAAATTGGTCTTAACCCTAAAGAGAGAGCTTTTTTAACAACAAATTTTGTCTGAGGCATAACACCCTCTTGTGCATCAACAAGTAGTAAAACACCATCTACCATCTTCAAAACTCGTTCAACCTCACCACCAAAATCGGCATGCCCAGGTGTGTCGATGATATTGATCTTATAATCTTTATATCTTATCGCTGTGTTTTTTGAAAGTATCGTAATCCCTCTCTCTTTTTCGAGCTGATTACTATCCATCATTCTCTCTTCTGTTTGCTCATGCTCACTAAATGTTCCTGATTGTTTCAAAAGTCCATCTACTAGCGTTGTTTTACCATGATCGACATGGGCAATCACTGCTATATTTCTAATTTTTTGCAATTAAATCCTTATTTAAAAATTTCGCGATTATACCCAAAAGCTCTTTAAAGATTGAAAGCCTAATAAAGTTTTAGAGGAATGTGTTTTGCTTTTTGTAAAGTATTGATATTTTGTGATTAAGGCAATTAGATGGAGATTTCTGAGATTTTTGAAAACTTTAAAGCCAATAAGAGTGGCAGCTCAAAAAAATCTTCAAAAGGTGAAGTAGAGGGAGATTTTCTTTCAAGACTTATAGAAAATATAAAAAATAGTAAAGCAAAAAAGATAGAACCAAAACTAGATAACGAGGTCAAAAAAGAGAACATAAAAGCTGCTATCTCTCAAATTATAAGTGAAGATAATCAACCAAAAATATTTGCAGACTTAAGCCTAAAGATAAGCTCCTCAAAATATGCTCTATCAGTGATCACTAAAGAGAAGGAACCAAAAGATGAGAAGAGGGAAAAAAGCTTAAAAATAGCTCAAGAAAACGAAGATAAGCCAAAAAAAATAGCTGACATATTAAGAGTATCAAAAAAACTTGATATAAAAGTAGATAGTATAAAAGTCAGCACCAATTCAGAAGCTTCAACACTAGAAATTATTGATATCAAAAAACTTCAAAAAGCTATTGAAATAATAGATAGAGAAAAAGAGAGAAAACTTCAAAAAGAGAACAAAAAAGAGAGTGACTTCAAAGAGCCAATAGAGAAGAGAACCACTCAAGCTATCATAGAAAAAAGAGGTACTCAAAACATACCAAAAGTAGAGATAGAAACCTTAAAAGATGTACTCAGCAAAAAGCAAAAGATAGAGCAACCTCTTCTCTCAAAAGATGTGCCAAGTCAAAAAGTAGATAAAGATACTAAAAATATTCCTAACATAATCATAGAAAATAGTAAAACTATATCCAAAAAAGAGGCAGAAATTTTAAAAGATGTAGAACCAAAACCTCAAAATATAAGTAGAGTAAAAGAGGAGAGCAAAGAGGAGATAAAACCAAAGGATGAGAATCTACCAAAAGAGTCAAAACCCACCGCTGAAATAAAAGTAAACCCTCAAAATAGAGCTAATATTTTAGAACCAACTCTACCCCAAAATGCAAAAAATATAGAGGGGAAAATAGATGTAAAACCAACTCTAAAAAGTGAAATAATAACAGTAGAAGAGATAAAAAAAGATGAACCTAAAAAAGAGGTAGATAAAGAAAATAGCACTACAAAAAAAAGTCCAAATAATACAAAAATTACTGAAAATATTAAGCTCCAAAATAGCCCTCATGTAGAGGATTTGGTTGTAAAAATGCAGACCAAAGAAGAGAGCATAGAGCAGGTCAAAGATAACAAAAAAAATACACTAGAGGCACTTCTAAATTCTATTTCTAAAGAGAAAAAAGAGAACGATTCAAAAAACGATACAAAAATGGAAGTAGCTCATCAAAAAAATGTAGAGCAAAAAACTGATGCTAGCAAGGAGAGCACCAAAAAAGAGAGAGGAAGTGCAGAGAAAGTAGTATATCAAGCAAAAGAGGATATAACAAACAAAACATCTCAAAAGAGTGAGATCGAGTCAAAAATAGAGCCAAAAGTAGAAATTAGAGAAGAGCCAAAAGAGATAAAAGCCAAAAACACCCAAGAGAGGGAACATAGGGTTGTAGAAAATGGTGAAAAAGGTGTAGTTTTTACAAATGTGAGACAGACAAAAGATGAGAAAGATGAGAAAAGAAGTGTAAAAAAAAGCACACCAACTTTTGAACCTATAAACTCTCAAAAAGAGAATCAAAAAGAGAGTTCAGAGAGGATTTTTGAAAACAGATCTGAGGGTGCAAAGAGAGATCTAGCCTTTTTGGTTCGCATGGCCCAAGCAGGAATTGGTAAAAATATAAAAGAGAGCGATAGTAGTGGGTTTTCAAATAGATTAGAGATAGCAAGTGAAAAAAGAGAAATACAAACCAAAAAAGGTCTTGACCTAGATATAAGAGAGCCAAAAGAGCAAAAAAGTGATATCTTGGCACTAAAAGAGCAAAAAGTTGATAATCAAGTTAGAAATATAATGCTCAAAGAGACCATAAGAAACTTCTCTCATCTTCTAAGAGATGAGATAAAACAGTACAAACCGCCCATTAGTAAAATATCCCTTGAGTTAAATCCTGAGAAATTAGGGAGTGTTGAAGTGACAATAACTTCTAGAGGCAACAACCTAAATGTCAACATCTCTTCAAACCAGGGTGCAATGATGATGTTTATGCAAAACTCTGCTGAATTTAGAAATACTATGCAAAATCTAGGGTTTAATAATATCGATATGTCATTTAACTCAAACTCAGATGATAGAGGAGGAGGCAGACATGATAGAGGGAATCAAGATGAGCAAAAAGGGAATAATAATAGCTTAGATAAGTATATAGAAAACGAAGATGAGGCGGTAAGCTCAATAGACCTTACTATACCTAGATATATATAACAGAATTAGGAGATTATCATGTCAGTTAATGGTGTAAGTTCGGGGACAAATACATTTACAAGCAGCAAAGATGTCATTGAAAACCCAAAAGGACAACTTCAAAAAGATGCTTTCTTGAAACTCTTCTTAGAAGAGTTAAAACATCAAGACCCTACAGCCCCTATGGATGCTGATAAGATTCTTACTCAAACCTCTCAGCTAACAACGCTTGAAGCTCAAGAGGAGCAAAAAAAGGCTATGCAATCTATCACAGAAGCGATGATAAGCCAACAAGCCTCAAATGCGGAATGGGTAGAGACTCAAGGAGAGATGAAAGCTGCCCTAGAAGCGATAAGTCAATCTCTTGGTGCAAGCAGTGAAAACGGTATTTTTAACAAATATAATGCTGTTTCTATGATTGGCAAAATGGTAGAGACTGATGTTAAGGGAGTGAAACTAACAAGCAATGAGAGTCAGAAGTTTGAACTCTATTTTGATAGAGAGATAGATGGTTCAAAACCTGGTGCAGTTGCTATTTTAGATGATGAGGGAAATATAGTTAGATCCATGCCTTTAAGCAGTCTTGATGGCAAAAAAGGTCTCATAAGCTTTGAGTGGGATACTAGAGATAATGAGGGAAAATATGTAGCTCCAAACAAAGAGTATAACATAGTAGCAGAATACAACCTAGATGAAGAGACTGGTCAAGTTGATGCTACAAGAATTGGTAGAGGGAAGGTTGATTCTGTACTCTACAATAGTGGCGAACCGATGTTAAAAATTGGTTCACTTGTATTACCTCTAAATAGTGCTGTTGAGTTTTACCAATGAACTCAACCATCCTAAATGGATATAGCGGAATCAAAACGCACCAATTTGGCGTAGATAGCATATCCAACAACATATCAAATGTTAACACAAATGGATATAGGGCAAATGTTCCTCAATTTAGTACGATTTTTGCTACGCATCTTGATTTTATAAACTCAAGCTCTCCTGTCTCAAATGATTTTGAGCATGGGAGCACAGTAGCCTCAAATGCGATTAATACAACAGATGGAACCTATGTCAATGCTGATGGCTCACCTTTTAATATGGCACTTGGCGGAAAAGGGTGGTTTGTAGTTGGGAAGGATAAAGAGGGAAGTTTTGATATTGGTGAGGGTGAGATGGCACAAAACCAAAAAAACTTCTTCACAAGAGATGGTGCTTTTTTGCTTGATTCTGAAGCGTACCTCACCACTAGCAGTGGCCAGTATGTCTATGGAGTAGATCTTGGCAAAATAGCTGATGATGGAACTTTCACGCTAAGTCTTGATGAACAAAGCGACACACAAAACCTAAGTAGCTCGCTTCTACAACCAATCAAAATCCCTCAACAGATAAATGCCATACCAACCCTAACAACAAAGGTAGATGTAGCACTAAATCTAAGTAGAGAGAGGGGATTGGATTCTGTAGATAATGTATTCAAAAATGAAGATGGAAGTTTTGATGAAGTCTCATTTAGAGAGAATGATTTTAACACTCTCTACAATTCAGCCGATCAATCAATTGATATAATAAAAGATAGCACTATCTCAATTTCTGTTGCAAATGATGGTGAAGAGCCAACACTCTACAATTTCACTTATGGTGAGGATTTTAAAACTGTAGGTGAATTCATAGATACAATAAATGAACAAACAGGATTGAGCGTAGAAGTCAGCAAAGATGGCTCATGTGCACTAACAATAAAAAATATCACAAAAGCTGGAGAGGATCCAGTCAATAAGATAGTGCAGTTTAGCTCTGAAAAAGAGAATAGAATAATCTCACTTCTTGGTATTACAGCCGCACCTACAAGCCTTATCCCAGATAGCGATGGAAGCTTTATGGACTCTTATGCTCTCAAAGTTCCAACATACAAAACAAATATTACTGTTTTTGATAAAGATGGCAATGACTATTTGATGCAAAGTGTCTATAGGCTAAAAGATTATGGAAATCAAAACAACGATATATGGGAAGTAAGTACTGCAATATATACTAGGGATATGGAATATAAAATAAGCAATGAGAGTGCAAAAGGCACGCTCTCGTTCAATCCTGATGGAGAGGCTAGTTATGTTGGAGATACAGATGTGAATTTTGATGATAATAACATCAAATTTAATCCAACTGGTGCAGCTGGCTCGGCTACTACAAATAGACTATATGCAGATTCTGGTGTTGTTAAGCTAGATAAAGATGGAAACTCTTCAGGTCAGCTCAAAGACATAGCAATTGATGAAAATGGGATAATATATCTACAGTTTTCAAATAATATCACTGAACCTATGGGCAGGATTGGGATTGCTGGATTTGTAAACGATCAGGGCCTAAGAAAAGTTGGCTCAAATATGTTTGAGATGATACAACACAATATTGATGGAGAAGGTAAAATAGTAAGTGGCCCCCCTATGGTTATGTGGGATGAGGCAAATGGACAATTGAAACAATCAATAATAATGCAGGGCAAACTAGAGACAAGTAATGTTGATCTAGGTACTGCACTAACCCAGCTAATAGTCATGCAAAGAGGTTATAGTGCAAATGCAAAATCTTTCACAACTGGAGATGAGCTACTAAAAGAGGCTATAGGGCTAAAAAGATAGACTAATCTAAGCTCTCTTGCAAAAAGCATAAATCTCAGCACAATGCCTATCACAAATATTTGATAGGCACTCTAGTGCATCTTTGTACTCCTCACTAAATCCAACTAGTTGCGAATCGCTAAGAGGTTTTAGCTGGATTCCTCTAATCTCCTCTATTTTTAGTCCAGCACTTTTTATATCCTCTTGCAAGGTATCAATATCATAGACCCTTTTATGTCCAGCTCTTATGTCGTTTTGATTGAAGCTATAAGGCGAATCCAAAAGTCCCATCTCTACACCAATAAGACGATGAAGAGAGAGGGCATTTGGCACGATAATATGCACCCTACCCTCACTGCTTAACCAGTTTGAGACAAGAGAGAGAATCTCAACTGGATTTTCAACATGCTCTAGAGAATCTGTCAATAAAATATCACTATATAGCTCTTTTGGTGTGTACTCTTCCCATTTTGATTTGACAAATTTTGCCCTCTTTATCTCTTCATCCAAAAGAGCACTCACTTTATCGACCATATCTACTATCGTAAGTCTCTTTGACCACCTCACAAGTATAGAGGTTGTAGCTGCTCCATCACTGCCTAGCTCTAAAACATTTTCGCCTATAAAATTTTTCTCTATTTTTTGGTAGCCATATTTTTTAGTCCTTAGATACTCCACATAAAAGCCACTAGATCTATCCATATATTTTTTTATCTCTTCTTCTAAAATCTCCAATCTATTCACTATTTTTCCTCAAAAGAAGAGATCTATTTTTTGTCATTTTATAGATAAATGCATGCCAAAAAAGATATAGATATACAAAAAATCCAATACTTTTAGATTTGCCACATTT
>JAABSR010000026.1 GCA_011390245.1 Campylobacterales bacterium | reverse complement strand
CAGTGCTCAGTTATTGCATCTCTAGCATTATTTAGTAGATTTAGCAAAACCTGCTTTAACTCATTTTGATAACCCAATATATTGTAACTTTCATTTTTTGCCTCTATATTTATCTCAATATTTTTTTGATCAATTTGAGGTTTTAGTAAGTTTATCATATCAATCATAGCACTTTTGACACAGAAAATATCTTTACTTTTTGAGGGTTTTACAAAGTTTCTAAAATCCTCTATAGTTTGATTCATAAATTCAGCTTGCCCTAGCAAACCTCTGGAGATACTACGCAAGGATTCTTCATCAACCTCTTTGAAATCTATCATATCCTCAAGCTGTTCTGAGATTATTGTGATCGCATTTAGAGGCTGTTTCCACTGATGAATAATAGCACTCATCATCTCTCCCATAGCCGCCATTTTGCTCTGCTGGATGAGGAGCTGCTCTTGCTCTCTATGTTTTGAGACCTCTTCATTTATCAAGATTTGGAGTTTTATAGACTTTTTTGCCTCCTCTCTTAGCTTTAGCATATCCTCTTCTATTAGCGTTATATCAGAAAATGAGATGATATAGTTTCCTCTATTTCTTGGTAGCTCAGTAACATATGTAGCAAAAGCTTTTGGTTGATTCTCATTTATTGAGTGTAGAAAAGTTACAAAATTTCCTCTATTTGATTCTAACATTGAGTTAAACCAAGTAGCATCTTCTTTGATGATAAAATCCTCTATTTTTACTACAATAGAATCAAGATCGCTTATGAGATAGTATTTATCATTGAACTCCTCAAAAGTGTGATACCTCACAAAATTTAGAAATGCTCTATTTGCATACTTTATTATTTTGCCATCAGTGAGGATTATCATGTTATTCAAAAGGTCTAAAAGATCGTGCACCCTAAGGTCTAGTTCTTCTACTTTTCTGTACTGATATATTGTCATAGAAATGTCAAATACTGTATTTTCTATCACTTTGAGTTCGGCTGGTTTTTTGATATATCTTGTGATTCCAAGCTCTATTGACTTCAAAAGATAATCCTCATCGCTAAAAGCTGTCAAAATAACTATAGGGATGTTAAAGCCATACTTCTCTCTTATCTCTCTAGTCATATCAAGACCACTCATTTTTGGCATCTGAATATCTGTAATAATAATATCAGGCTTATATAGTTCATAGGCTTCAAATCCATCTTGACCATTGCTAGCTGTATAGACTTTTTTAAATCTTTTTTTGAAAAATCTCACAAGAGGTTCTCTTATCTCATCTTCATCCTCAACAATTAATAAAGAGACGAGAGAGAAAAATTCGTTTTCTTCTAGTGAAATTGGTTTTGCCATAAATTAGTCCTTTATAAGTATCTGTGCATATTCTAGCTTCTTATTTGTGTAGAGGGACTTAAAGCACTTTTTAGTACAATTCTAGTCTTAATTTTACAAATTATGCGCCCGTAGCTCAGCTGGATAGAGCATTTGGTTGCGGTCCAAAAGGTCGGGGGTTCAAATCTCTCCGGGCGCGCCATGCTAAGATAAACACAATATAGCACCATTTAGGGTGAACACATAAATAGTAAAATCATACGATACTCATCTCTCTTTATACATCTAGTAAAATAATTCTATCTATAAACATAAAATTTTCTATGCTATAATTTTATAAATATAAAATAGATTGGAGTAAGCAAAGTTTATGAAACTAAAGACAAAAATGACGCTAGCAATATCAATTCTTTTGATATTAGGGTTTTCTACAATAATAGCGATAAGTTATCAGTACTCAAAAAATAACACTATCGAGCTTATGGGAAAAAGACAACTTGACACCGCACAATCCACAAAAAAATATATTGATGAGTATCTAAACTCAAGATATAGCCTAGCTAAAGCCACTGCTCAGTCGCTCTCTGTGTTGGATGAGAGGGCTACAAATGATGAGATTAGAAGTTTTCTAATACAAGCTTCAAAAACTGCAAACATCAAGACTTATGTTGGATACGAAGAGAGTGGGCTTATGATAAGATCAGATGGAAGAGATACCACCCCAGCGGATAACTACGATCCACGAACAAGACCATGGTATAAAGATGCAAAAAATCTTAATAAAGCTGGTGTTACTTCAACTTATGTAGATGCTGCTACTAAAAACTTAGCGATAACAATTTATGCCCCAATTGTTAAAGATGGTAATTTTATTGGGGTTGTGGGAAGTGATATATTTCTTGATGAGGTTATAAAAAATGTTCTAAATGTAAAAATTGATGATCATGGTTACGCATTTTTGATAGGAAGTGATGGGAAACTAATAGCAGATCCTGATGAGAGCTTGATTGGCAAAAAAAGTGTTGTGTGGGATGAAGTGGTTAGGCAAAATAGAGCAAATGGATTCTTGGAGTACAACTATAAGCAATCAGATAAATTAGCAGCGTACTCTAAGATAGATTCTACAGGTTGGGTGCTTGTTTTGACAGTTGAGAAAAAAAATGCTTATGCTGAGATAAATAGACAGCTTCTAATTTTTACAATATTAGGTGTGGTTTATGTTGTAGTTGGTGTGTTTTTGCTATCTCTACTGTTATCAAAATTTATCAAACCAATTACAGAAGTTACAGAGTTTTTGAAAAATTTCAACAATGACTACACAAAAGAGGTGAAAGTCTCTACAAAAGATGAGATAGGAGAGATGTCAAAATCTCTAAATAGTATGCTTGTTGAGACAAGAGAGCTACTAAATGCTATGAAAAGTGTCTCAAAAGAGAATAAACATAAAAGTGAATCTTTAAAACATGCCTCACAAGATCTATCTGGGAATCTTGACAATCAGCTTTCGCATATTAAAGAGATAGATGTAGTTGTTGGTGATGTGAGTTTAAATATTAAATCTGTTGAAGAGTTAGCAATAAGCACTACAGAAGATTTGATGGCTACCCAATTGACACTAGAAACTTTTGTCTCAAATCTAAACTCATCTATTGAACTTATTCAAGATAGTAATGATAAACAAAATAGTCTAGAGCAACCAATGGAACAGTTGACAAGTCAAGCTATGCAGATAAAAGATATTTTGCTAATTATCTCAGAAATTGCAAATCAGACAAATTTATTGGCTCTAAATGCAGCAATTGAAGCAGCAAGAGCTGGGGAGCATGGTAGAGGTTTTGCAGTTGTTAGTGATGAGGTTAGAAAGTTGGCTGAGCGAACACAAAAGAGTCTCTCAGAGATTAGCACTACAACAAATATTATCACTCAAAATATCATGGAGATGAGTGAAGAGATAAAAATTGTCTCAGAGAGTATAAAAAATGTAGCAGATAACACCTCAACAGTTAGTGGTGATGCTGATAAAACAAAAGATAAACTAAACAAAACAATACATGCCTCAAATGAAGTTGTAAGCAAAGATGTCTATATCGCAAAAAGGACAAACGAACTTACAAAAGAGATGAAAAATATCATTGAGCTTTCAAAAAGCAATCAAGAGGTAAGCCAAAAAGTAGAAAATGTTGCAAATGAACTCTACACAAAATCTGAAGAGCTTCTAAAAGAGTTGGATAGATTTAAAACCTAGCTATACTTGGGAGATTATTATGAAATTTTTTGCAAAAAGTTTTTTTATTTCACTCTTTTTTGTGCTCACGATTTTTGCAAATCAAACAGCTTTGAATGATAAAGAGGCGGAAAAAAGCGGGCTAGAACTTACAAAAAGTGAAAAAGAGTGGCTTGCAAAAAATGAAAAAATAAGATTGGTTGTTGATCCAAATTGGCTTCCAATTGAGGGAATCAATGCAAATACATTGAGTTTTGAGGGGATTATTGCAGATATTTTTGAGCTTATTTCAGAATCTAGCAAAATAGAGTTTGAGCTAAAAATTACAGAGAATTTTAGCCAATCAGTGGAGCTGATAAAATCAGGTGAAGCTGATATGCTCTCAGCTGTTAGCAAAACAAAAGAGAGGGAAGAGTATCTAAATTTTTCCAAACCACTTCTAGATATATCAAGTGTTGTTGTCATGAAAGGTGATGCGAGTTTTATTGGTTCGCTAAATCAACTAAATGGTAAAAAAGTTGGAGTGAGCGAAGGAAATGCACTCCATAAAATGCTTTTAGCAAAATATCCAAATATAAAAATAGTGCCCATAAAAGGTGTAAAAAATGCTCTCCTCCAACTCTCAAAAAATGAAATTGATGCCTATTTGGAGAATCTTGAAGTAGTAAGCCATCAGATAAATTCACTAGGACTTTTTAACATAAAAGTAGTCTATAGACTTGAAGAAAAAAGAACCCTACACTCTGCATTTTTGAAATCCCTACCAAAAGAGCCATTGACAATTTTCAACAAAGCATTAAGCTCAATACCACCAGAGGAGATAGATAGGATAAGAACCAAATGGACGAACTTTAAAATAGAAAAGAGTGTTGATTATGCACTTGTTTTTAAAATATTAGCTGCAGTATCTATAGTTTTACTTGTTATGACATATTTCTATTACACACTAAAAATAAAAGTAAAAAAAGCTACAGTGGAATTAAGATCTCTACTAGAATCATTTGACACAAATGTAATCGCCTCAAAAACAGATCTAAATGGAACTATCACCTATGCAAGCGATGCTTTTTGTGCGATAAGTGGCTACACAAGGGAAGAGCTTGTTGGTAATTCTCATAGAATCATAAGAGATCCCAATATGCCAAAAGAGCTTTTTGTGGAGCTTTGGAATACTATAAAAGCTCAAAAAATATGGCGTGGTGAGATAAGAAATCGCAAAAAAGATGGAGGATATTACTGGGTAGATGTAATAATAGAATCTCAGTACGATATTAGAGGAAATCATATAGGTTACAGTGCAATAAGACAAAACATCACAGCACAAAAAGAGGTGGAGGAATTAAAAGAGGAGCTAGAGATAAAAGTAGCAATGAGAACTATTGATTTGCAAAAAACAAAAGATGAGATTGAAAAAATACTAGCAAATATCCTGCTTCCAATTTTGATAACATCAAAAGTAGAGAGAAAAATTTTATACGCAAACAGATACGCAGAGATTCAGTACCAAAGACCTATAGATGAGCTAATAGGAAGTAGCATAGATGATATCTATACTGTAAAAAATCAATACCATCATATTGTAGAGACCCTAGATAGAGATGGCTATGTTGAGAATTTGGAAGAGAGATTTAAGACTTCAATGGGCAATGAGTTTATTGCACTTCTATCTGTAACTCCTATCATTTACAAGGGAGAAGATGCCTATATTGGGATGGTGACAGATATCACAAAACAGAAAAATGCAGAAGAGGAGATAAGAGTGCTTCATAAGCACACAAGAGAATCTATAGAGTATGCCTCTTTGATTCAGCACTCATTAATTCCTTCAAATGAACTATTTAGAAAATATTTTAGCGATTATCTAGTTATTTGGCATCCAAAAGATATTGTAGGTGGAGATATCTATCTTTTTGAAGAGTTAAGAGATGGTGAGTGCCTACTCTTTGCTATAGATTGTACAGGTCATGGAGTGCCAGGAGCGTTTGTGACAATGATTGTAAAAGCAATAGAGAGGCAGATTGTTTCAAATATAGTCTATGGCGAAGAGATAGTAAGTCCAGCAAAAATTCTAAGCGTGTTTAACAAAAGTATGAAACATCTACTAAAACAAGAGAGCAGGGATAGTATAAGTAATGCTGGATTTGATGGAGCTATATTTTATTACAATCAAAAAGATAGTATCATAAGATACGCAGGAACAAATACCCCTCTTTTTTATATAGAGGGCAAAGAGATGAAGATTATCAAAGGCGATAAGCACTCAATAGGCTATAAAAAAAGTGATGCGGATTTTGTGTTTAAAGATTATGAGATAGAGGCAAAAAAAGATATGAGTTTCTTTTTGGCAACTGATGGATATTTTGATCAAAATGGAGGAGAGAAGGGTTTTCCATTTGGTAAAAAAAGGTTTAAGACTATTTTAGAAGAAAATATAGAAGAGAGCATGGCAGATATTCAAGAGGTTTTGATGTATAGTCTTATGAGATATCAGGGCGATGAAGAGAGAAATGATGATGTAACTATTATAGGGATGAAAATATGATGTTTTTTTTAAATTGCAAATATCAAAGAATAAATAGCAATATGAGAGGATAGGCTTATGGATATATCACAAATTCAAAAACTAGTAGAAGATGATGGAATAGTTTTTATAGGTTATGGTGGTTTTTTATCACAAGCACTAATCTCTGCTATGACTGAAGCTTTGGAAAAAGAGGCTGAAATAAATGATATTGGGATGGGGGTATCAAGTAGTATTTTTACTGTCTTTATTGAGTTGTCGCAAAATATGATGAACTACTCAAAAAGTATTCTAAAAGATTGTAGAGATATTTTTCCAGGAGGGCTTATTGTGGTTTCAAGAGATAGCTCTGGAAGTAGCTACTACATACATAGTCAAAATATTATCTCAATAGAAGATAAAGAAAAGATAGAACCAAAACTAAAAGAGATAAAATCACTAGATAGGGATGGAATCAAAGCCAAATACAAAGAGCTAAGAAGAAGTGGTAAAAACACACATGGCAAGGGCGGGGGTATCGGATTTTATGAAATAGCAAAAAGGTGTGATAGTATTGAGTATGATTTCAAGGAGATAAACTCTGATAAGTTATACTTTCACATCAAAACAACAATCAAACTAACAAAAAAAGGAGAAGAGTGAATATGGAGAATCTAGTAATAGAGGAGACAAAATATACACCAAAAATAAGCCTAGATAAAAATGGCATAGTGAGTATGGTTGGGAAGTCTTATCCGGAGAATACTTTTGAGTTTTATGAGCCAGTGATGGAGTGGATAAGAGAATATTTTAAAAGTGAGAATAAAAAGTTTACTCTAAATATGGAGATAACTTACTTTAACTCAAGTAGTTCAAAACTATTTTTTGATCTTTTTGACCTTATAGAGGAGCATAACTCTGAGGATATTGAGGTAAATTGGATATATGATGAAGAGAACGAATCAGCACTAGAGGCTGGAGAAGATTTTCAAGATGACTTTGAAGGGTTGAAAATAAATTTAGTAAAAAAGTAGAGGTTTGCGTATCATGGAATCTGGAGAAAATAGGCTAATTCAGGAAATTGAGGACCTGAAGCTAAACTTTGAAAAAACCTTAAATAAGTTAACAAAAGATATTCAAAGACAAGAGAAGATCATGCTAAGAAGCGACAAGAGGCAAAGAGAAGAGTATGATGAACTTCAAAAAAAGTTTGCCGAAGTTGAAGCTTTGCAAAAAGAGATAGAGGAGACTCAAAAAGAGGTAGTCTTCACTATGGGAGCCATAGGAGAATCCAGAAGCAAAGAGACAGGAAATCATGTAAAAAGAGTGGCTGAATACTCCAAACTCTTTGGAATCTATCTAGGGTTGAGTGAAGAAGAATCAGAGATGCTAAAACAGGCAAGTCCAATGCATGATATTGGAAAAGTAGCAATAGCTGATGCAATCCTCAATAAGCCTGGAAGGTTTACAGATGAAGAGTTTGAGATCATGAAAAACCACTCACAGTTGGGATTTGAGATGCTAAGACACTCAGATAGACCACTTTTGAAATGTGCATCAATTGTTGCCTATGAACACCATGAGAAATACAATGGCAAAGGCTATCCTAGAGGTTTAAAGGGCGATGAGATTCATATACATGGGAGAATCACCGCAATTGCTGATGTTTTTGATGCACTAGGAAGTGATAGATGTTACAAAAAAGCGTGGAGTGATGAGAAGATTTTCAATCTATTCAAAGAGGAGAGGGGAGAGCATTTTGATGCAAAGTTGGTTGATATATTCTTTAAGCATTTAGATGAGTTTTTGGATATTAGAGCAAAATTTGCAGATGTGTAGGTTTGATGTTTTTGATTCCAAAAGGGGAGATTCCCCTTTTGGAGTTTGATTAGCTTCTAGGAACCCTTACACTTTCTACCATATCTTGAATCTCTTGTGGAGTTTCAGCTGTATTTTTTGCAACAATCATCGCTACGGTAACATTTATAATCGCACCAATTGTTCCAAAACCTTGTGGTGAAATACCTAAAATCCAGCCATCTACTGTATCTGGAAGTAGGTTTGTTCCTGGAATAAACAAGAAACCTTTGTACATGAAAATATAAAAAACTGTAATACCAAGACCAGCAAGCATACCTGCTACTGCACCTTGTCTGTTCATCTTTTTATAGAAAATCCCCATCATAAGTGCAGGAAATAGACTTGAAGCTGCCAAACCAAAGGCGAGGGCAACTGTTTGTGCTGCAAATCCTGGTGGATTTAACCCTAGATAGCCTGCAAGTAAAATCGCAAAAGTCATAGCTATCCTTCCAGCTAGAAGCTCATTTTTCTCACTAATGTTTTTGACAAAAACACCTTTTAGAAGGTCATGTGATATTGAAGAGGAGATAACAAGTAAAAGACCAGCAGCAGTTGAAAGTGCCGCTGCAATACCACCAGCAGCTACTAGAGCAATAACCCAATTTGGAAGATTGGCTATCTCTGGATTTGCTAAAACCATGATATCTCTATTTACATTTAGCTCATTTCCAGCCCATCCATAACTCTCTGCAACTGGAGTAAACTCTTTGTTTTTGTCATTATAAAACTGGATATTTCCATCGCCATTTTTATCTTCAAACTTCAAAAGACCAGTGTTTTCCCAGTTTTTTACCCACTCAGGACGCTCTTCATAAGCTAGAGTCTGATTATCTGTGATATTTTCGCCAGTATGAACTGTTTTGGCTAGATTGTATATTGCCATCGCACCAACAGCTGGAGCAGTAGTGTAGAGAATAGCGATAAAAACCAAAGCCCAACCAGCTGATTTTCTTGCATCTCTTACCTTTGGAACTGTAAAAAATCGCACAATAACATGAGGCAATCCAGCAGTACCTATCATAAGAGCCATAGTTAGCAAAAAGATATTTAACATACCAAAGCTAGAGTTGGTCGTATATTCTGCAAATCCTAAATCAGTGACAACTTCATTAAGTTTTGCAAGCATATGAACACCACTGCCATCACTCAAAGTAGCCCCTAAACCAATCTGAGGTAAAAACCAGCCTGTAAGTTGCAATGATATAAAAATAGCAGGAACTGTATATGCAAAAATAAGCACTACATATTGGGCGATTTGGGTGTAGGTAATCCCCTTCATGCCACCTAAAACTGTATAGCTAAAGACAACAGCCATACCAACTACCATCCCCCAAAAAAGATCTAACTCAAGAAATCGTGAAAATGCAACTGCCACACCAGTCATCTGCCCAACTATATATGTCAAAGAGATAACAAGTAGAGATATAACAGCCACAATCCTAGCAGTTTGAGAGTAGAATCTATCCCCAATAAAATCAGGAACTGTAAACTTTCCAAACTTTCTCAAATATGGTGCAAGCAATAACGCCAAAAGCACATATCCGCCAGTCCAACCCATCAAGTATGCACTTGCTCCATATCCCATGAAGGCAATAAGACCTGCCATAGAGATAAATGATGCTGCACTCATCCAATCAGCAGCAGTTGCCATACCATTTGCTACAGGGTGGATTCCCTTGCCTGCTACATAAAACTCGCTTGTGCTTCCAGCTCTTGACCATATTGCTATTACAAAATATAGTGCAAAAGATGCTCCAACCACAAGCCATATCATCGTTTGTAATTCCATGATCTCCCCCTATTCTTCGTGTACATCAAACTGTTTATCAATCTTATTCATCTTCCAAGTGTAGAAGAAAATAAGAGCAATAAAAGTATATATTGAGCCCTGTTGGGCAAACCAGAATCCAAGAGGATATCCACCTAAGCTAATATGATTTAACACATCAACTAGTATTATTCCAAAACCAAAAGAGACTGTAAACCATATAGCTAGACAGAAGAAAAGGAGCTTGACATTTGCTTGCCAATACGCCTTTTTGTTCTCTGAAATCTCCATCGAAACTCCTTTGAGGTAAATTTGATACGCTCAAATAGTAGTGACCAAACATAGCAATAGTGTAGCATTGTAGAAAATGAGTAAAAAAGAGGCAATGAATTTCACCCTTAGTGTAGAATTGTAACATTACAGTAGTAATTTAAAGCTATTTAAGGATAGAAATCTTAAGAATCTAATTACTAGCATAACATCAGCTAGTACTATATACTATTTGCAGAAGCCCGATTTTGAGAATTATTTATATGCAAAACTATATAACTACTGAAATTTTTTGCTAAATTTAATTGTTATAATCTCGCTGTAAACATAAAAAACACCAATAGTTTAAATTTTTAAAAAGCATGACCAGAGATTTAAGATTTAAACATAAAAAGATAGAATCCATATCTATTTTTATAAGAGGAGCCTTATGGATAAGAGACCAAGGATTGGAAGGCAGGTAGATCATTACGATATGGTTGATACTGATTCTATAGAGGCAATTTTTTCAAATGATATGAGCTGTAGATATACTCTAAAATTAAAATATAAAAGTAGTCTTGATTCTAAAAGAGACAAAACGGCTACAGTAATTTTGAAAAATCCCTCTTCAGCAGATGAGAAGAGATCTGATAAGACTATAAGAAATGTTGAAAAATTTGTATATGAGAGGCTTTTAGATGTGGAGAAGCTAAATATCTTAAATATTCTCTCACTTAGGGGAACTGATGCAAAAGAGATAGGAGGCTGCATTGATAGGTGGGGTTTGGCCTATGGTGTAGGTGAGGATAATGATCTTTATTTTGAGGAGCTTATACCCAAAAGTGACTACATCATCATAGCTTGGGGACGCAATAATGGCATAAAAAAGCAACTCTATGACAAGAGAGTAGAGTCTGTTTTTGAGATGATTAAGAGATTTAACAAAAAAGCTCTAAGGATGGATGGCAAGGGATCTGATTTTTATCCATTTCACGCCTGTTTTTGGGGTAGTAAATATAATTTCATAGAGGCTAAATAGTTGTTTTTACCTATGAGCAGGGATGAGCTTATTGATTTAGGCTGGAGTGAGCTAGATGTTATTTTAGTAAGTGGTGATGCTTATGTTGATAGTCCATATATTGGGATAGCAGTTATTGGAAGGGTGCTTTTAGATGCTGGATATAGAGTGGGGATTATAGCTCAGCCAGACATAGAGAGTGAAGATATAAAGAGGCTAGGGGAGCCTAAGATTTTTTGGGGTGTGAGTGGTGGAAGTGTTGATTCTATGGTTGCAAACTACACTTCACTCAATAAAAAAAGAAGAGGAGATGACTACACACCAGGTGGTGAAAACACAAAAAGAGCAGATAGGGCAGTGATTGTTTACTCCAACCTCATTAGAAGCCATTTTAAAAATACAAAACCTATTCTTCTAGGTGGTATTGAGTCCTCTCTAAGGAGAATTTCTCATTATGACTACTGGAGTGATAAGATTAGAAGATCTATACTTTTTGACGCAAAAGCAAACTATCTTATATATGGTATGGCAGAGAGAGCAGTTTTGGAGTTTGCAGAGGCACTAAAAGAGGGTAGGGAGGTTTTTGATATTGATGGATTGTGTTATATCTCAAAAGAAAAAAGAGATGGCTATATTGAGATACCCTCTTTTGAAGAGGTAAAAAGTAACAAGAATCTATACGCTAAATCTTTTGAGATTTTTTATAAAAATTGTGATGCTTACAACTCCAAAGGAATCTCCCAAAAACAAGACAATAGATATCTAATACAAAACCCTCCACAAAAACCGCTCACTCAAGATGAGATAGATAGAGTATTTGATCTAGATTTTCAAAGAGATGCTCATCCATTGCACAAAAAAGATGGAGAGATAAAAGCACTTGAAGTGATTAGATTTTCTATCACAACACACTATGGATGTTATGGAGAGTGCTCATTTTGTGCAATAGCCATGCATCAGGGTAGATATATTTCAAGCAGAAGTGAAGAATCTATACTCAAAGAGGTTGATAAGATTGCAAATCTTGAAGGTTTTAAGGGAGTAATAGATGATGTAGGCGGTGCTAGTGCAAATATGTATGGTTTTGAGTGTGATAAAAAGGTCAAATCAGGAAGTTGTGAAGATAGATCTTGTATAGGTACAAAATCTTGTAAAACTCTAAAACCTACCCACAAAAGACAGATAGAGCTACTCAAAAAAATACGCAAGAATCCAAAAATAAAAAAAGTTTTTGTAACCTCAGGAATAAGATATGATCTAATAGAGCAAGATAGAGAGTATGGAGAGCAGTACTTAGAAGATATTGTCAAATACCACATCTCAGGTCAGCTAAAAATCGCCCCAGAGCATACAAATGATGCTATTTTAAAAATTATGAATAAGCCTGATAGTGGCACACTTCTTAGATTTAAAGAGAGATTTGATAGGCTAAATAAGCTACACAACAAAAAGCAGTTTTTGACATACTATTTTATTGCTGCTCATCCTCTTTGTGGAGAGAAGGAGATGGAGGAGCTAAAGAAATTTACAAAAGATAAACTAAAGACAATCCCTAGGCAGACTCAAGTCTTTACTCCAACACCCTCAACCCTCTCAACACTCATCTACTACACACAAAAAGATCCAAAAAGTGGCAAAGATGTTTTTGTAGAAAAGAGTATTGCCAAAAAAAGAGCACAAAAAGAGATACTACAAAAAGGAATAAGCAGATAGATGTTAGACACTAGAAGATACCTAAGACATATCATAGACACAAAAGAGAGAATCCACATACACTCAAATATCAAAAAATTTATAATCTCCCTACTTTTTGCATTAGCGATTGCATTTATCCCAGAGTATAGTGATCTAAGTATAGATGCAAACTTGACACTTTTTATACTACTTTTTGCGGCAGGTTTGTGGATAAGTGAGGCTATTCCAGCTTTTGCTGTCTCTTTGCTTATTATCGCACTAGAGATGATATTGCTAGGATTTCATGGGTTTGCCTATAGAGAGGAAAATCCAGAGTGGAAGATCTATCTTCAACCATGGTCAAGCCCTCTTGTGTTTCTCTTTTTTGCAGGATTTGTTATGGCAGCAGCTGCTACAAAGACAAAGCTAGACTTGTGGATGGCAAAAAAAGTTCTTTTCTTCTCAGGAGATAACCCAAAAAACATACTCACAGGTATGATGGTTATCACATTTTGCCTCTCTATGTTTATGAGCAACACCGCAACTACAGCTATGATGATAGCAGTTTTGATACCTCTTGTTGCCTCTATGAAGGAGGATAATCCCTTCAAAATTGCTCTTCTTCTAGCTGTCACGATTTCAGCAAATATTGGCGGTATGGGCACAATCATAGGAACTCCTCCAAATGCTATAGCTGTAGGCACACTTGGAAGTGATGCTCCACATTTCATAGAGTGGATGCTCTTAGCAGTTCCTCCAGCTCTTGTTATGATATTTATGATGAGATATCTGCTTCTTTTCTTGTATCCCTCAAATGAGGAGAAGATTGATTTAAAGGGTATTGAAAATGTAGAACATTATGATGATTCGACAACTATCCATACAAAAATACCTACAACTCCTAGCTGGAAAAAGATGGTAGTAATAACTGTATTTCTAGTCACTGTCTTTTTGTGGCTTAGTGAGCCAATTCACCATATACCAACTACTGTAGTCTCTCTATTGCCAGTAGTTGCCTTCACTATTTTTGGAATCATAGATGTTGATGATATCAGGTCGCTAAACTGGGATGTTCTTATACTTATTGTTGGTGGTTTGGCTCTAGGGATTGCTGTTTCCAATACTGGGCTTGCATCATGGTTTGCCTCTTCTATTCCACTTGATGGATTGGGTCTATTTTTGTCTGTTTTGATTTTTGGCTATGTTGTCGTGGTAGTATCAAATTTCATGAGCAATACTGCTGCTACAAATATTATGCTTCCTATTGTTATCGCTTTTGTTGCTATTGTGGATGGTGAAGCTACAAAATTTGCAGCTGTTGCTATAGCTATGAGTGCCTCTTTTGCTATGTGTCTGCCTGTCTCAACACCACCAAATGCGATAGTTTATGCATCTGGTAAACTAAAATCAAAACATTTTTTAATCGTTGGAATTTTTGCTGCTACCTTAGGACCACTTATCTCAATAAGCTGGCTATCACTTTTTTAGCAGAAAATATATACATACAACAATAATCATTGAGGAGATTTTATATGGAAAAAAAGAGTTTAGAGTACATAAGAGCTTGTGCTACCAATATAGAGGGTATTTTGCCTCACAATCTTCCAGACTTTTGCATGTCTGAACTCTCTAGTGAAGCTGAAAAGATAAAAGAGAGAGTAGATGAAGATGGTGTAGCTGAAGGCTTTGTAAATATTGTAATGCTCATAAATGGATATAGAGGAAAAACCTCCATGGAGCATGATGATATCATAAAAGATCTAGAGATTTATGTGAAAATATTCTCACTAGAGAGGCTAAAAAGGCTAGGGTTTGTCAAAAAGTATGAAGAACCTACTATTGATAATATATTTGATGAGAGCAGGGAATTTGATGTTGTTATAGATAAAAGTGGAAGGATTTAACAAAAGTGAGTGAAATTTTAGAAAAAGGGTAGCTTTTTAACTCAAAAAAAGATATACTATATTCGATGATAAATGGAATATTGTTAGAGATGTGTTTCAACGCTAGAACTGAATGTTTCCTGATTTAGAGTCCACTTAAGTATTAGTGATATTAACAAAAAGGTAAGACAACATGGCAAGTATGCTAAATGGAACCGTTAAATGGTTCAACGAAGAGAAGGGTTATGGATTTATCCAACAAGAAAATGGAGAGAGAGATCTATTTGTGCATTTTAGACAGGTAAACCATTCAGGACCAGGAAGAGTAAGTTTAGATGATGGACAAAGAGTAACTTTTGAAGTAGGTGAAGGACAAAAAGGCCCACAAGCTGAAAATGTAACTCCACTATAGTCTTATATAGATACGATACACTTCGTGTGTCTCGTATCAACTCCCACTCCTCAACTCTTGCAAGAGAGCTTGAAGATTATATTCTCAATATATATTTAACCTCTTTAGTTTTTACTTTTTATCCCACTTTTTTATAAATTTTCTTTTATCTCAAGACAACCAGATATGCTATTTTTCTACCAAAACTTTTTAGTTTGAGATAGGTCTAAACTCATAGTGCTTATGACCGAAATGTGACCATCAAAATGGTAGAGTATAGTAGATAAAATCCAATTTATAGTAGTTGTACTGAAAGGATTATTGCGTATGAGTAGCAATGTTTCACATCTGAAAAATAAGTGCGTCCTTATAGCTGAGGACGACATGCTAACAAGAGTGAATATGATTGAGACTCTAAGCATGTTCTTTGGTAAAGTTATCTCCGCAAGTGATGGCGAAGAGGCTTTTTGGCTCTATGAAGAGGAGTTTCCTGACCTTATCATCACAGACATAGAGATGCCAAAAAAAAGTGGATTGAAATTCGCTAGGATGGTTCGACAAAAAGATTATGTGACACCAATTATTCTAGTGACAAGTTTTACAGAAAAATATATGCTTTTAGATGCTGCCAATCTCTCCCTTGATGGATATCTAGTAAAGCCTGTAGAACTAGGCAATATGCTAGATTCAATATCAAAGGCTATGAATAGAGTCCATGAAGAGCATGGGTTAGTTGAGCTAGGCTATGATCTTATATACAATGCCAACACCAAAGAGCTTTACCTCAACAAAGAGCTTATACATCTTGGCAACAAAGAGCATGAACTTCTAGAGCTTTTCATGAGCAACCCTAGAAAGACTTTCACAAAAGATGAGATATCACAAAAATTGTGGCCACTTGATTCTATATGTGATTCTGCTATTAAGAATCTAGTTCTTAGGATTCGCAAAAAGCTCTGCAATGAACTAATCGTATCTGTTAGAGGCCGAGGGTATAGACTTGGAGCACCTACTTTGCCTAATAGTACACACATGTAAAATACAAGGAAGTCTAATCATGGAAAATCAAATCAAAATAGATGGCATGGGGTCAATACTCCATGCTGATGGGGTTGCATTTCGTCTTTGGGCACCAAATGCACAAAAGGTTTCAGTTGTTGGCTCATTTAATCAGTGGAATGAGAGCAAACATCCTATGGAATCTGAGCAAAATGGCTACTGGTACACAAATATAAAAGAGGTAAGTGTAGGCGATGAGTATCTTTTTTTTCTCTCCACTCAAAATGGTGATTTTAAGCGAATCGATCCCTATGCTAGAGAGGTGACTAGTTCAGTTGGAAATGCTATTGTGCATGATGTTTTCTTTGATTGGGAGGGGGATGATTTTCATCTAGCACCATGGAATGAATTAGTTATTTACGAACTTCATATTGGAATCTTCAATGATCAAGTAAATCCTCAAACCCCAGGTCAATTCCCCTCAGTATCTGCACGGATGGAGTACTTAAAAAATCTAGGTATCAATGTAATTCAAATCATGCCCATAAGCGAATTTGCAGGAGATAGATCGTGGGGTTATAATCCTGCACATATCTTCTCTATAGAGAATGCTTATGGAGGACCACTAGCTTTCAAAGAGCTTGTAAAATACGCACACAAAGAGGGAATCGCAGTGATCTTGGATGTCGTATATAACCACTTTGGTCCAAGCGACCTTGATCTTTGGACTTTTGATGGGTGGAGCCAAGATGGATATGGTGGCATCTATTTTTACAACGACTGGCGTGCCAAAACTCCATGGGGAGATACAAGACCTGACTATGGGCGTGGTGAGGTGCGGCAGTATATTTTGGATAATGCTTCTATGTGGCTTGATGAGTATCATGTAGATGGATTGCGATTTGATGGGACTGTCTATATACGCACACCTAGTGGACCTGGTAGTGATGATTTACCTGATGGTTGGAGTATGCTTCAAGCTATCAATGAGCTAGTGGCTAGAAGATTTAAAAATAAAATAACGATTGCTGAGGATTTGCAAAACAATAAATGGCTAACTGCTGATGTGGGTGCTGGAGGTGCTGGATTTGGAGCACAATGGGATGCTAACTTTGTTCATCCCATCCGCAAAGCAGTAAGTGAATCCCAAGATAGCGATAGATCCTTATATGCTATCGGTGATGCTATCTGCTATCGATACAATGATGATGCTTTTGAGAGAGTGATTTATAGCGAATCACACGATGAAGTGGCAAATGGTAAATCTCGTATGCCTCAAGAGAT
>JAABSR010000025.1 GCA_011390245.1 Campylobacterales bacterium | reverse complement strand
ACATCTACCAAAAACTCCACCAAAATTCTCACTTGCAGAGCATATCTCTTCTAGAGGTTTTTGAGTTAACATCTTCACAGAAGAGATAGCAGCTAGGAGATTATAAAGATTGTGTTTTCCAAATATTTGTGAGTGTATATATCCATTCTCTAAAAAATGTTCAAATCTTGCATCTATTCCATCCTTTAGAGTAAATGCACTAACTTTAAAACTCGCAGGATTCTCTATGCCATAAGTTAGAGTATTTTTTATGTTTGGTTCTATATTTTTATCATCCCTATTTACAAGCTTAAAAGAATCATCTGCAAAAAAGCTATTTTTTGTAGCTATATAATTTTCTAAGCTTTTGTGATAATCTAAATGATCGCTTGTTATATTTGTGTGAACCTTTAGAGCAAATTTTAGCCCCTCAATCCTCTCTTGATCAATCGCATGTGAACTAACCTCCATGACAAAAAAGTCACATCCGCAATCTTTTGCTTTAGCTATATCCAAATACAACTCAAAAAGCGAAGGGGTTGTTAGTCCTTTTGGCTTAATTTTTTCTTCATTTATAAAAAAGCCTCTAGTGCCTAGAAGTGCGACCTTGAAACCAAGATCTAGTAAAATAGAGTAGATTGCAGCTGTTGTTGTTGTCTTGCCATTTGTTCCAGTTACACCTACAATCTTTATATCAAGATCAAATATAGCATAGAGATCTTTTGGTGTGATTATTGATTTAGGATTTTTGCTTTTTGCATCCTCTAGATACTTTTTTGAAAGTTTTGTTAGCAAAAATGCAGAGTTTTCATCGACCTCTTTTGAGTTATCTACAATATAGTCAAACTCTAAATTTTCAACTCTTCTCTTCAAGTGTCTCTATCATATTTATTTTATTTATCAGATGTCTGATATCTTCATCAAAAGGCAAAATCCCGCCAGCATTCTCTAGATAGTTGATAGCTACATCTTTAAAGCCATTATCTACAAGTTTGTTCATAAACTCAATAAAATCATCATGACCTGAAATCACAATTTTGGTACTATACATCAAATCCTCAAAAGCCCTCTTAAAAGAGCCTCTTCTCTCTATCATCTGTTTGAAATCTTCATACATAATCCCATCAATAGCATCTATTTTTGAGCTATTTATAGATCTAAAAAAATCAGAGATTTTATCAATATTGCCATCAAAGCTCTTTATAGCTTCTAGTAGTATCTCATCTGCTTTTATATTTTTTGTCTTTCTTAGGATTGTGTAGTAGTCATAAAGTGCGTGTGATTCATGCTCATGATCTAGGGCTAAGTCACAAAGTAATACACCAATTTTTGCAGGATTAAAATCAGGCATCTCTATTAAAATATCACCAAAAAGAGTTAGTGCTTTGTTGTAATCTTTTTTGGCAAAGTGGTTTTCTGCACTATTTAATTTTGAGCTAATATTTTTCAAAGTTCACTCCACCTATCCTCCATTCCTTGTGGTACATTGACCACAACCAAATCTGGATGAATATCATTTTTTAATTTTTGCTCTATTCCATTTTTAAGAGTAGCATCACTAGCAGAACAGCCAACGCAAGCTCCTCCTAGCTGAACATAAACCTTCTCTTTTTTGATTCCTATAAGCTTAACACTTCCACCATCTAGAGCTAGCATTGGCTTTACCTTCTCTATTGTTGAGCCAACAACTGGTAATAGCTCCTCTTCGCTAAAGGGTATCATATTGTAACTCCATGCAGTTTTTGTGATTGTAGCTTAAAAAAGATAAAAGTAGTATAGCATACCCAAAAGAGGGTATGTAGGAGGTTTTAGAGTAGCTCTATAGTTGCCATAGTTGTGGCATCACCTCTTCTAATTCTTGTCCTAACAATTTTTGTATATCCGCCTTTATGGCTCTCATACTTAGGGGCAATCTCTTCTACAAGCTTTTTTGTAGCAGACTTATTTTGAAGATAAGAGAATATAAATCTATGCTCATTAAATGTGCCACCTCTAGCTTTTGTAATAAGTTTTTCTATATATGGTCTTAACTCTTTTGCTTTTATAATAGTTGTTTCAATTTTCTCATGCTCAACAAGAGAAATCGCAAGATTTTTTAGTAGAGCCTTTCTATGGCTAGAGGTTCTACCTAGTTTTCTATATCCGTGATTATGTCTCATCTCTCTATCCTTATGATATTTTTAGTTTTTCAATTTTTTTCTTAAGTGCACTAGCCAATCCCTCATCAATCTCTCCACCAACTGGATAGCCTATCTCTTCTAATTTTTCAGTTATCTCTTCGTATGATTTTTTGCCTAGATTCTTAATCTCTTTTAGCTCATTTTCAGCCATCAAAACAAGTTCGCCAATAAATTTTAGATTGCTTCTATCAAGACAGTTAAATGATCTTGCACTAAGATTTAGAGACTCTACTTTATTTGTAAGGTTTCTTATCTCTGGAAGGTCGCTCTCTTTTGAATCAGCATCCATACTACTAATATCAAACTCATTATTGAAAACTGACATCTGCTTATACATAACAGACATTGAGTTTTTAAATGCAGTTATAGCATCTATTTGACCATCTGTTGTTACATCAAAAATAATCTTTTCAAAATTAGGATCATCCTCTACAAGTACATTTTCAATAGTATATGTAGCTTTTTTAACTGGAGTAAAAAAAGCATCAATTGGAATATATCCTTCTGGCACTACATCTCTAATATCTTCACTAGCAACATATTTAGTGCCTCTATATATGACTATGCTAAATTTTAGCACTCCATCATTATTTATTGTTGCTACATGATTTTGAGGAGTAACAACCTCAATATCACTATTTTCTAAATCAGAACCTTTGATACTCATAGGTCCACTAAATGTATAATCAATTGTAATCTTCTCTATCTCTTCTTTTAATTTAAATCTAACATTTTTAAGATTTACAATAAATAGGGCAACATCTTCCATCACTCCTCTAATAGAGTCAAACTCATGAGACGCACCCTCAATTTTTACTGCAATTGGAGCACAACCAACTGTTGAGCTAAGAAGCAACCTTCTTAAAGGATGAGCAAGTGTTACAGCATATCCGCTCTCAAATGGAAATGCTGATATTTTTGCTCTATTGCTACTAATCTCTTCAATCTCAATATCAGTTGGTGTATAAGGAGATATTTTAATACTTTTCATGTTTTCACCTAAACCGTTATTTTTATTTAGAGTATAGCTCTACTATTAGTCTCTCTTCTACAGGTATTACTACCTCTTCTCTCTCTGCAATTCTTGTGTAGATTCCAAAAGCTTTAGCCACATCTACATCAACCCATGGAGCTATACCAGTCTGATTTGTAAGCTCTAATGCTCTAACTACTTGAGGATTTGTTTTAGACTTCTCTTTTACCTCTACTTTTTGACCAACTTTTACTTGGTATGAAGGTATGCTCATCTTTTTTCCATCTACTAAAATATGTCCATGTGTCACTAGCTGTCTAGAAAATCTTCTAGTTGTAGCAAAACCCATTCTATAGACAACATTATCCAATCTACTCTCAAGAAGCTCTATAAGATTAGAACCTGTATTTCCATCTCTTCTAGCTGCCTCTTTAAAAAGTGATCTAAACTGCTTCTCTGAAAGCCCATACATAAACTTAGCTTTCTGTTTCTCTTTTAGCTGAATGCCATACTCAGAAGTTTTTGTTCTTCTTTGACCATGTTGACCTGGTGCATAAGGTCTCTTATCAAGTGCACTCTTACCAGCTAATCTTCTCTCGCCCTTCATAGCAAGAGATACACCAAATCTTCTCTCTAGCTTCTCTACTGGACCTCTATATCTTGCCATACAAATTCTCCTTAATTAAACTCTTCTTCTTTTAGGTGGCCTACATCCATTATGTGGTAATGGTGTGATAT
The DNA here is from genome assembly GCA_011390245.1 of Campylobacterales bacterium. Taxonomy (GTDB): domain Bacteria; phylum Campylobacterota; class Campylobacteria; order Campylobacterales; family JAABSR01; genus JAABSR01. The sequence continues at coordinate 13,560 of JAABSR010000025.1, read as the reverse complement.
CTTTAAACCACAATATCTTCAAACCTTCTATATTTCCAAGTGATTTTACAGCAGTCTCTCTACCGCTTCCTGGTCCTTGCACCTTTATGCCAAGCTCTTTTATTCCATGCTCTTTTGCTTTTACAATACAATCTTCAACTGCTTGTTGTGCTGCATAAGGAGTAGATTTCTTACTTCCCTTGAAGCCAAGCCCGCCAGCTGTACTCCAACAAATCACATTTCCCATATCATCAGTAACTGTAACTATAGTGTTATTAAATGTAGCAGAAATATATATAATACCTCTGGCTATATTCTTTTTTGCTACTTTTTTCTTAGTTCCTTTTCTTTTTGCCATTACCTACCCTTTATGCCTTGCTTCCGACAGTTTTTCTTTTGCCTTTTCTAGTTCTAGCGTTGTTTTTTGTAGTTTGACCACGACATGGAAGTCCTCTTCTATGTCTTAAGCCTCTATAGCTTCCTAAATCCATAAGGGCTTTAATATCCATTGTTACTTTTTTTCTTAGATCACCCTCAACCATATATCTAGCTTGTATCTCTTTATTTATCGAAGAGATTTCAGATTCGCTAAGCTCATTTGATCTCTTATCAAGTGAAACATTTACTGCTTTTAAAATATCTCTTGAACTCTTTAAACCAATACCATACACATATGTTAGTGCATACTCTATTCTCTTTTTATTTGGTAAATCTACACCAGCAATTCTTGCCATATTCTATCCTTGTCTTTGCTTATGTTTTGGATTTTCACAGATCACTCTGACAACTCCTCTTCTCTTTATAACTTTACACTTTTCGCACATCTTCTTAACTGATGGTCTAACTTTCATGACATCTCCTAAACTCTATAAAAATATTTATTCTTAAAATCTAATAAAAAAGCAAATAAGGTCGGCAATTTTAGCAAAATCACTATTAAATACAACTTATAAATTACTTATATCTATAGGTGATTCTGCCCTTATCAAGACTATAAGGCGTTAACTCGATTTTTACCTTATCGCCTGGCAAGATTTTAATATAGTTCATTCTCATCTTACCCGCTATATGACAAAGTATCACATGTCCATTATCCAACTCTACTCTAAAGGTGGCGTTTGGAAGTGATTCTACAACCTTTCCATCAACCTCAATAACATCATCTTTTGCCATACTTATCTACTCCTTAGACAATATCTCAGCTCTGTTGTTAATAATTGCAACAGTATGCTCATAATGACTTCCATAGAGTCCATCTTCGGATACTACAGACCACTTATCCTCTAAAACCTTGGCTTTGCCATCTTTTTGACAAATCATAGGTTCTATACAAAAAACCATCCCCTCTTTCATCTTAGGACCCTGCTTTGGGTTGTTTCCTTCAAGATAATTTGGAATTTCTGGCTCTTCATGGGGTCGCTTTCCTATCCCATGACCACAAAATCCCCTAAGAGGTTCATAGCCTCTTGAAGTTATAGCCTCTTCTAAAAAAAAGCTAAGCTCTTTAAATCTCATACCTGCTTTTATCTCTGCGATAGATTCTAAAAGAACAGCTTTTGCACACTCTATTAGCTCTTTTGATTCTTCAGATATCTTACCTACCTCAAAAGTAGCAGCACCATCACCAAACCAACCATTTAGCTCAGTGCCAATATCAATACCCAAGATGTCGCCCTCTTTAAGTCTATAATCAGTTGGAATCCCATGAATAATCACCTCATTTAGCGAGAGGCATATAGCTCCTGGGAATCCATAAAGACCTTTAAAAGATGGCTTTGCATTTTTGGTTGCCAAAAAATCTTCAGCCTCTTTTTCTATCTCTTTTAGGCTTACTCCTGGTTTGATCAACTTCTCAAGATACTTTAGAGTCTGTGCAACAACAACATTTGCTGCCCTTAAAGACTCTATCTCTTTTTTATTTCTAATATTAATCGCCATTAATGCTATAGCCCAACTGCAGAGAGTGTCTGATATCTATTCATATATATTTGAGCTTCAATTTTTCTCATAGTATCAATCGCAACTTGCACAACAATCAAAACCGCTGTACCGCCAAAATAGAAAGGAACTCCCATGCTTTTTACCAAAACCCACGGAAGGGTTGAGACTAAAGCTAGGTATAGCGACCCCCAAAAAGTTAGCCTACTTGCTACATCATTTAAAAGAGTAGCAGTATTCTCACCTGGTCTCATACCAGGAATAAAACCACCCTGCTTTTTTAGATTGTCGCTAATATCTTTTGCATTAAATACAATTGATGCATAAAAGTAGGCAAAAAAGACGACAAATATAAAAGTTAGGACATTATAAAAATATCCATTTGGATTTAGAAAATCAGATACTGCCATCACATAAGGATTGGTAGATGTCTGTAAAATTGTCGCTGGAAACATCAATATTGCTGAAGCAAAAATAGGTGGTATTACACCACTTAAGTTTACTTTGATAGGTATATAGTTCATAACTCTTTTGTTCTGATTTTGCATCATAACTTTTCTAGAGTATGAGACTGGAATCCTTCTCTCGCCTAGCTCTACATAGATGATAGCCCCAACAGTTGCAACTATTATGACAAGTATTGCTATAAGAACTAAAAAGTTAATCTCACCTGTATTTACCAAGTCAAATGTTCCGCCAATTGCAGAAGGAATACCTGATACTATACCTGCAAATATAATCAAAGAGATACCATTTCCAATACCTTTTTGAGTGATTTGCTCACCTATCCACATAAGAAGCATTGTTCCAGTCAACATTGAAAAAGCTGAAATAGCAATAAAAAGATTTTGATCTATCATTATTGCACTCTCTCCGCCTCTACCGCTTAGTGATTGCAAGCCAACTGAAACTCCAACAGCTTGAACCAAAGTGATAACTACAGTAGCATAACGAACTATCTGCATATACTTGACCATACCATCACGCTCTTTTTTTAGCTTTCCAAGATTTGGAAAAGTTGCAGCTAAAAGCTCCATGATAATAGAAGCTGTAATATAAGGCATAATACCAAGAGAAATAATAGAAAGTCTCTCTACTGCATTACCGCTAAACATGTTAAACATTCCAAGTGCATTTGATGAGTTAGAATCAAAAAACTCTTTTATAATATCAACATCTACGCCTGGAACTGGAACATAAGCCAAAACTCTATATAAAAAAAGAAATCCTAGTGTAAGAAGAATCTTTTGTACTAGTTTATTCTCCATTACTCTCTTCCGCTAGTAATAATATTCTCATCCTTAATTTTTCCACCAATATCTTTTGCACCGGTACCAATAAGTTTTATTTTTAGAGTTCTATTTGGAAATTTATGAACTCCTCTTATCGTTTCAAAAGTTATCTCAGAGAGATTGGCAACTTTTGTGACTCTATCTAAATTGATAATATATGGCTTGATTACCTTTGATGTAAATCCCACCTTTGGTACTCTTCTTTGTAGTGGTTGTTGACCACCTTCAAAGCCTCTTTTTGTTTTATAACCGCTTCTTGCTCTTTGACCTTTGTGGCCTTTTGTTGCAGTTTTTCCCATTCCGCTACCTTGACCTCTACCTACTCTTTTTTTATAGAAGGTAGAGCCCTCAGCAGGCTTTAGATTCTCTAGTGACATTCTCTTTCCTTATGCTTTAATTCTAGTTAATGCACCAACGGTAGCTCTAACAACATTATATGGGTTATTAGATCCCAAAGATTTTGTCAAAATATCTTTGATACCAGCTAGCTCTATAACAGGTCTTGTAGCTCCACCTGCGATAACCCCTGTACCCTCACTTGCAGGCTTTAGAAGAACTTGACTTGCATTATATTTATTTGTTATATCATGAGCTATAGTAGTACCTTTGATATTTACACTTACAATATTTTTAAAGGCATCATCTACAGCTTTTTTGATTGCATCTGGAACCTCTTTAGCTTTTCCTAGACCAAAACCTACTAGTCCTTGCTTATTTCCAACTACTACAAGGGCATTAAATCTAAATCTTCTACCGCCCTTGACAACTTTTGTGACTCTTCCGATATTGACCACAACCTCTTCAAATTCTTCTCTATTTATTTCCATTAAGCTATATCCTCTTAAAACTTTAAACCACTATCTCTAAGTGCATCAGCAAAAGATGCTACAACGCCGTGATACAGATACCCGTTTCTATCAAAAACAATATTATCAACTTTTTTCTCTTTTAGAGCAGACGCTAACTCATTAGCAATCTTTTTAACATCTTCTTTGTTATTTCCAAGCTTTAGCTTAGCTCCATCTACAGCTGCAATAGTTGTAGCACTTACATCATCAATAGCTTGAACATAAAAATATTTGTTGGATCTAAAAATAGAAACTCTAGGCTTTAGTGCACTACCACTGATGTTGGCTCTAACTCTTAGTTTTCTTTTAGATTTAAGGTTAAGTTTTCTTCTTAAAATTGTATCTCTCATTTGCTACCCCTACTTCTTCGAAGCTTTACCAGCTTTTCTAATGATTCTCTCATCAGAATACTTTACACCTTTACCCTTGTACGGTTCAGGTGGCCTAAAATCTCTTATTTCAGCTGCTATTTGACCAACTTGTTGCTTATCAGCACCCTTTATTGAAACCTCATTTTTTTCAACAGATATAGCGATACCTTCTGGAATCTCATAATTTATAGGATGGGAAAAACCTAGCTGTAACTCTAAAACTTTACCTTTTACAGCGGCTCTATAACCTACACCATTGATCTCTAGCTTTTTTTCAAAGCCTTTTGTTAAGCCAGTTACAATATTTCCTGCCAATGCTCTATAAGTTCCCCAGAAAGCTTTATCCTCTTTCTCTTCACCACCTAGAGCTAAAGTCAATATATTGTCTTTAAAGTCTATACCTACTCTACCCATGGTATCAAGCTCTTTTTGTAGATTACCTTTTTTGAAAGTAATAACAGAGCCATCAACACTTACATTAACATCACTTGGAATATCTATTGGTTGTTTACCTATTCTTGACATAAATCACCCCTACCAAATACTACAGAGTAGTTCGCCACCAACACTATTTTTATAAGCATCGTCATTACTTATAACTCCTTTTGATGTGCTAACTACTATTGTTCCATAGCCATTTTTAAAACTCTTTAGTTCTGCGTGTCCTTTGTAAACTCTTCTACCAGGACTGCTCAATCTCTTAATTTCACTTATTACTGAAGCACCTTTATCATTATATTTTAAAATAACCTGAACAGATTGCTTACCATCTTTATTTATTACTTTATATCCACTAATATAGTTTTTTGCTTGAAAAACCTCTAAGATAGAAATAACACTCTTTGAGTAGAGTAAAATTGTACTATCCAATCTTCTCATAGAGGCATTTCTTATTCTTGTTAGAGAATCTGCTATAACATCATTTACCACAACTACCCCCTACCAGCTTGCTTTTTTTAGACCAGGGATTAAACCCTCATTGCCCATTTTTCTAAGACAGACTCTACAGACTCCAAAATCCCTATATACAGAATGCGGTCTGCCACATATCTGACATCTTGTGTAAGCTCTTACAGCAAATTTTGGTTTTCTTTTACATTTTGCAATCATAGATTTTTTTGCCATTAATTTCTCCCTTTAGAAAAAGGCATACCAAACTTCTCTAGTAGCTTGTAGGCCTCAGTATCGCTCTTGGCAGTTGTAACTATAGAGATATTCATCCCATGACTAACCATTACATCATCATACACGACTTCAGGAAACATCAACTGCTCGCTCAAACCAAAATTGTAACTCCCTCTGCCATCAAAACCATTTCTAGGAACACCTCTAAAGTCTTTAACTCTTGGAAGTGCTATTACTATTAGCTTCTCTAAAAAGTTATACATCTGATTTCCCCTAAGTGTAACTTTTACACCTACAGGCATTCCTTCTCTAATTTTAAAACCAGCGATAGATTTTTTAGATTTTGTGATCATAGCTTTTTGACCAGCTATTAGAGAGATAGTATCTGAGATATTTTGCAATATTTTTGCATCTTTTGTGAACTCACCAGCACCTACACTTATAACAATTTTCTCTAGCTTTGGAACAAGCATATCATTTTTTATATCTAGTTCGTTTTTTAGTTCGTTTTTTAACTTCTCATTATATGTTTTTCTCATACTATACATATACTTATGCCTCCGACTTTTTCACATTAGAGATGTGAATTGGCATCTCTCTATTTTCAAATCCACCTTTTGGATTCTTATCAGTTGGCTTAACACTCTTTTTTGAAATCTTACAACCCTCTACAAGGAGTGCATCTTTCTTGCTAAAAACAGAAATAACTTTTCCGCTTTTACCCTTATCTTCACCAGCGATAATCTCAACCATATCGCCTTTTTTAATCTTGAATTTTTTCATTATAAAACCTCCGGAGCAAGCGAAACTATCTTCATAAAGTTAGCATATCTTACTTCTCTGCTTACAGGTCCAAAAATCCTTGTACCTATTGGCTCTTTTTTATTATCTAAAATAACAGCTGCATTATCATCAAATCTAATAAGTGAGCCATTTTCTCTTTGAATCTCTTTTTTAGTTCTAACAACAACTGCTTTTACTACTTGACCTTTTTTTACTTTACCATTTGGAAGAGCCTTCTTTACAGAAGCGACAATAACATCACCAACTGATGCATATCTTCTTTTTGATCCTCCAAGAACTTTTATACACATTATCTCTTTAGCGCCACTATTATCAGCGACATTCATTCTTGAAAAACTCTGGATCATATTTCAACTCCTGCTTGAACAACTCTTTTAAGTGTAAATTTCTTTCTTTTTGAGATTGGCTTACACTCTATAGCTTCAACTAAATCACCCACTTTAATGCTGTTATCTTCAGTATGGATAATATATTTTTTAAATCTTTTTACTGTTTTGTGATATCTTGGATGAAGAACTCTTCTCTCAACCTCAATAGTAGCACTCTTATCTCCAGCAATAGAAACAACATTGCCAATAATCAATCTTTTATGTGTTGTATTAGTTGCACTCATTTCTCAGCCTTTTTGGCATTAATAGCCGTCATTATTTTAGCTATATCTCTCTTAGTGGCTCTAAGCTCATTTGGATTTGATAACTGCATTGTTTTAAGCTTCAATTTAAGCTCAAAAAGATGCGACTTTTTTTCTTTCAACATACCTTGTAGCTCTGCTACATCTTTATCTTTTAAATCAATAAACTTCATTTTCCATCTCTCTTGTTGCTATCTTTGTTTTAAAGGGTAGCTTGCTTTGGGCTAGAGCCAATGCCTCTCTAGCAAGTCCATCTTCAATTCCAGCCATCTCATAGATGATTCTTCCAGGTTTAATATTCATAACCCATCTATCTACAGAACCTTTACCTTTACCCATCCTAGTCTCAATAGGTTTAGCTGTCAAAGGCTTATCTGGAAAAACTCTAATCCAAATTTTACCAGCTCTTTTGATATGTCTATTCATCGCAACTCTTGCTGCTTCGATCTGTCTAGAATCTATTCTACCATGTTCTACTGCTTTTATCGCTATATCACCAAATGCAATAGAGGCTCCTCTAGTAGCTTTACCTCTATTTCTGCCCTTCATTTGCTTTCTATATTTTGTTCTTTTAGGCATCAACATTATTGTGCCCTCCCTCTATCTCTATTTTTTCTTCCTCTACTCTCTTCTCTCTCTTCTTTCTTTTCAGGCTGAATACCTTTTGCTAAGACTTCACCTTTGAAAATCCAAACTTTTATGCCTATGATTCCATAAGTAGTTAGTGCTTCTGCAAAGCCATAATCGATTCTAGCTCTTAGGGTATGAAGTGGAACTCTTCCCTCCATATACCATTCAGTTCTAGCCATCTCAGCTCCACCAAGTCTGCCTGCAACTTTAATTTTTATTCCCTTTGCACCAGACTTCATTGCAGCTTGCATAACTTTTTTCATAGCTCTTCTAAATGCAACTCTTCTCTCTAATTGCATTGCAACATTTTCAGCAGCTAGTTGAGCCGCGATTTGAGGTTTTTTGACCTCTTTTATATTGATAGCTATCTCTTTTTTTACTAAATTAGTAAGATTAACTTTTAGCTTCTCAATATCAGCACCCTTTTTCCCAATGATAACACCAGGACGAGCTGCTACAACAGTTACTCTTAACTTCTTTGCAGTTCTCTCAATTATTATCTCATCAACACCAGCAAAATATAGCTCTTTTTTCAAAAATCTTCTGATTCTATGATCTTCACCGATGCTTACTCTTGCTGTACCAAAATTTGGAAACCATCTAGATTCCCAGTTTTTGTTGATTCCTAGTCTCAAACCTATCGGATTAACTTTTTGACCCATGACTAACTATCCTTACCTAATTGTGCTACTTCAACAAAAACATGCGAAGTTGGTTTTCTAATTGGTGTAGCTCTACCTCGTGCTCTTGGAGTAAATCTCTTAAGAACAGGACCGCCATCAACTCTGCACGATTTAATCACAACCTCTTCTGGTTCATAACCGCCATTTGCTACTGCAGATGCTATTACTTTGGAAATAACTTTTGCAGCCTTATTTGGCATAAATTCCAAAGATGCAATAGCATACTCTGCATTCATTCCTTGAACCTCCCTAGCTATCAATCTAGCCTTTGTAGGTGATAGTCGGATATATCTCAATTTTGCTATGCTCATTTCTACCCCTATTTACCTATCTTCTTTTGAACACTACCCTTGTGTCCTTTGAAGGTTCTTGTAGGAGCAAACTCTCCTAACTTATAACCTATATGATTCTCTGTTACATAAACAGGAACAAACTGTCTTCCATTATGTACATTTAGTGTTAAGCCAATCATATCAGGCGTAATCATACTTCTTCTTGACCAAGTCTTGATAGGCTTATGATCTTTTGTCTCTTTTGCTTTTAAAACTTTTTTTATTAAATGGTCATCTACGAAAGGACCTTTTTTTGCTGATCTAGGCATCTACCCTACCTCTACTTTTTCTTTCTTGAAATTATCAATTTATCACTAGCTTTCTTTCTTCTAGTTTTAAAACCTTTTGTCGGCATACCCCATGGTGATACTGGATGTCCTGATGAACCTGTTTTACCTTCACCACCACCGTGTGGATGGTCAATAGGGTTCATAGCACTACCTCTTGTTTGAGGTCTTATTCCTCTATGTCTGTTTCTTCCAGCTTTACCTATAACAATATTTATATAGTCTTCATTTCCAACTGTTCCAATTGTAGCCATACATTCACCTAAGATGTATCTCATCTCAGCACTTGGAAGTCTTATGATTATGTACTTACCTTCTCTACCCATAACTTGAGCAGATGAGCCCGCACTTCTAGCTATAGCTCCACCAGCTCCTGGATGCATCTCAATGTTGTGAACTATTGTTCCAACTGGCATAGCTTTTAGCTTCATTGCATAACCAGTTCTTACATCAAGCCCAGATTCTGCTGAAATAACCTTATCATTTACTTTTAGACCACTTGGCTGGATTATATATCTCTTATCGCCATCTTTATAGGTAATAAGAGCAATTCTACAGTTTCTATATGGATCGTACTCAATAGTACTAACAATGCCCTCTACATTATATTTATTTCTTTTGAAATCAATAATTCTATAGAGCCTTTTAGCACCACCTTCTCTGTGCCTACTAGTTATTCTTCCGTTGTTATTTCTTCCTGCACTCACTGGCAGTTTTTTTAGCAACGATCTAACAGTAGCTTTTGTCGTAATATCTCCTGAGCTCAAGTTTGTCATAAACCTTCTGCTTGGAGTATATGGTTTGTAAGTTTTTACTGCCATCTATTTTCCTTATACCGCTAAACTATCTATTTTTGCGCCCTCTGGCAACTTAACAAAAAACTTTTTGAAATCTGGCCTACTGCCTTCTCTTCCTCTAAATTTTTTAATCTTACCACTTTGTCTAAGTGAGTTTATTCTAAGAGGTGTAATACCAAAATACTCTCTAAAAACCTCTTTTAGTTGGTTTTTGCTAACTCTTGTTGAAGTTTGAACTACCAAAACTCCAGCTTCTTGTAGCTCAATAGACTTCTCTGTGTACATTATTGATCTAATATCAGTTATATCTGCCATTCTTAGCCCTCATTCACTATTTTTTCAAATAATGCTTTTTCGATAACAACTGATGAAAAAGTGCTTATTAGATAAGCATTTATCTCATTTCCGTTTATCAAAAAGCAGTTACCTATATTTCTAAAAGCCAAAAATGTCTTCTCATCACAGGCTTCACTTACAAATAGTGTATTTCTCTCATTTAGCTTTTTATACATCGCATAAGCATCTTTTGTTTTTCCGCTATCTACAGATATTGCATCTATTACATACAATCTCCCAGAATCTGCTTTCTCTTTTAGAGCATAAGCGAGTGCTAGTTTTTTTTGCTTTTTATTTATCTTTAGTGAGTAGTTTTTATTTCCAGTTGGTCCATGTGCTTTACCACCACCTACAAATATAGGTGAAGTTATTGAGCCAGCTCTTGCTCTACCGCCACCTTTTTGTGCCCATGGCTTTTTGCCACCACCTGCAACTTCACTTCTATTTTTTGCTTTAGCACCATTTGTTCTAAACTCTGCTAAATATGATTTTACATATAAATAGAGATTGTGACTTTTAATCTCTTCATAATTTTGAGGAAGTGCTATATCACCGCCTTTGCTCAAATCTTTATTTAGTACTATTGCTTTACTCATTTAACTATCCTTAATCTACCCATAGCTCCACTATATCCAGCAACTGAGCCCTTTATAACCAAAATCTTACTGTCTTTGTCAAAAGATATGATCTCATTTTGAACTGTAATTTTTACATCTCCATATTGACCTGGCATCTTTTTACCTGGCTGTACTCTTCCTGGCCACTCACAGTTACCAATAGACCCAACTCTTCTATGAAATCTTGAACCATGGCTCTTTGGACCACCGCTAAAATTCCATCTCTTCATAACACCAGTAAAACCTCTACCTTTTGTGTTAAAAGATATTTTAGCTCTTTTGCCCTCTTCTAATGAGCTTAGCTCTAGCTCGCCAGATTCCTTATTTGTTACGCTCAAAGTTGCAAATCTGTTAAACTCTTTTGATAAATTATACTTTTTTTGCTGACCTTGTACGCTCTTATTTATACCTTTACCTAGAGAATAAGCCACTATAGCCTTACCACTCTCAAGCACCTCACACACTCTCCCCTCTACTACTTTCAAAAGAGTAACAGGAGTACTCGGAACAGAAACTGTTCTGCTCATTCCGATCTTTTCTACGATAAATTCCATAATCTTCCTTACCTTTCCCTATTTACCCATTGACCTAACTTCAACATCAACCTCAGGAGCCAAATCAAGCTTCATAAGAGAATCGACAGTCTCTGAAGTCGCAGAAACTATATCTATTATCCTATTGTGAACTCTTATCTCAAATTGCTCTCTTGAATCTTTGTTGACATGAGGAGATTTTAGAACCGTATATCTTCTGATTTTTGTAGGTAGAGGGATTGGACCTCTTATTTCTGAACCGGTTCTCTTGACAGCTTCGACAATCGCATTTACTGATCTATCTAGCACTCTATGGTCATAAGCTTTAAGCTTAAGTCTAATCTTTTCCATTGTAAATTGCCTTTATAAAGAACTCATCGGAAGTAAGCCGATGTTTTTTTGGAAGCGTGATAATATCAAAAGTGGGTAAATTAGTCAATGATTCTAGCCTAAAAATGGTAAAACATCACAAAATCATTTCCTTTTTATAAGGAAATATGTTAAAATGCCCTCATGGATATACTAAAAAGTTTTTATGAGCTATCATTGCCAAAATACTCTTACATCAATAGAAAAGCACTTCTTGAGGCTAACTCAAATAAAATTTTGATAGTTTCGCCCCCAAAATGTGGCAAAACTTCTCTTCTTTTGGAGATATCAAAAAGATTTAAAAAAGATAGGATTCTCTATCTCCCTCTAAAAGATCTAAGAATACAAAACCAAAATCTACAAGAGCTAGATGAGTTTATAGCGATAAATGAGATAAAAGCCCTCTTCTTGGATGATTTTGATGATTCATTTGTGATACCTCAATGTGAAAATATCTTTATCTCCACTTTAATCCCGCTTGATTTTGATGGTTTTGAGACAATATTTTTAGAAGCTCTTGATTTTGAGGAGTATCTGATTTTTGAAAAAAAATTTACAAACCTAGAATCCTCTCTAAATAATTTTATAAAAAATGGCAATCTTCCCTCCATCACATCTATAAGTCAAATAGACAAAAATCAGACAAAACAGGAGATTTTGAGACTCATCACTTCAGATAAAAGTGAGCTTTTTATTCTATCTCATCTACTAAGGAATGTTGGAAATAAATTTACACTTTTTCAGCACTACAACCTAATAAAAAAAGAGATAAAAATCTCAAAAGATAGATATTATGCCTACGCAAATGAGCTTGCCCTAAAAAGGATTATCCACTTTCTTGAGAAGCTAAACCAACCAAATAGTGCAAAAAAGATATATGCTTTTGACTTTTCTTTAAAGAGTGCTATCACATTTGAGCGGAATATTATAAAAACTTTTGAAAATATGCTCTTTTTAGAGATTAGCAAAAGCGATTTTGAAATATACTATCTAGATTTTATCGATTTTATTATTCCAGAAAATAGTATCGGAATCATCTCAGCTCCATTTGCAAATAGCTCTTTTGTAGATTTAAAAATAGAGAAGATTTTAGAGAGTGATACGATTGTAGAGATTAAAAAGATTATATTTGTCACTATCTCTTTTGAGATGGAGAGTGTTGTAAAAAGTGGTGTAGAGATTGAGGTTTTACCATTTTTTAGATTTGCACTAAGCAGTTAGTCTATCAACAACTTTTCTTACTACAGGAAAGGCTATGATAAATGCTGAGGGAAAGCCTTGTAGGTCGTGGTGACCCCACCACGACATCTTCTATTCATTGTTTTGAATTACATATCATCAATTTTCTATTATTTTTCTGTGTGGTATAATCCAATCGATAAATAAAAAGGTCAAAAATGGGCAAGATAGATAAAATCAAAGAAGATGTCGGAGCAATAAAGAGCTACTTAGGCTTTATTGTAGCACTCATAATATCAGTAGGTGCCGGCATATCAAAGCTGTATATAGACGGTACAATAAATGTCCTGTTTTATCTTGGCTCTTTTGTGATGATCTTGCTTGTTTTGGTTTTTGCTATCATGTCAAAAAAGATGCATAAAAAAATCAGCGAACTGGAGGAAATATAAAATGAGCGCCACTATAACAATAATCTTGGTAACTGTCGCCTTTATGGTGTCTATAGCTTATAGTGCTTATCATATTGGCGGATTGGGCGAAAAATAAAAAATTGAAGATGTCGTGGTGGTGTCACCACGACCTACTAGACTTGCTCTACCTATCTGCCCGCAGAAATACAAAAGAGGGCACCGCAACCTATGAAACTTCATCAAAGAACTCTTTAACTTTTTTCATCTCATCTTTTGTAAGAGTTGCCAATTTTTCCACGAATCTGTCATTATCAATTGAGCGTATTTGTGTAATAACCAGATCAGAATCTGCTGGCAACTTCTCTCTTTTTTTCACTCTCAAACGGATAGGTTCTGCAT
>JAABSR010000024.1 GCA_011390245.1 Campylobacterales bacterium | reverse complement strand
TGCATTTTCTTTTGCATTTTCTGCCATGCTAGATACACTATTTGATAGTATCTTCTCTGGCTGTTTTACAAAATCTTCCTCTTTTTTCTCACTACATGCTGAAAAAAACAATCCCACTGCCAATATAAATATAAAACTCTTTACTGATGTTAACATTACATATCCTCTAATTTTTTTGAGATTCTACTATCTCTTACCATATTCATCAATTAATCTTCTCACTTCATCTCTATAGTTTGGAAAATTTTTCAATATTTTAGCTATTTTAATAGCACTATCAATTTTGCCCTCAAACATTTCCTTTTTCATATTTGCATATAGCTTCTCTCCTAGTGAGTTTACTAGCTCATACTCATCTATATATTTTACCGCTTCACAAATAGAACAGTAGTGGAAAAACTCAGCAAAATCCTCCTCTTCTGCTGCTTTTATTGCCTTATCTATAATATTAGCATCTTGGAAAATAGATCGTATCGCTTTTGATTTCTCAGTCACTGATTTAAAAGAAAAAAGAATCTTATTTGCTTTATCTATCCGAGATGATTTGACATGCTCTAATGCCTTTAGTAGGGTATCTTTAAAAAACTCTTCTAGTCTCTTAAAAGTAGTGCTACTTTTTATTATTGGATAACTAGAAGCTATAGAGTAGGCTTTGGAGAAGTGTCTATTTTTTATTGCATTTTTTAGCTGGGGTATCATGCCCATATGCTCAACTAACTTCTGTATCATCATCCTCTTTTGAGGGATTGCCACATAGGCTCTAAGTAGATTATTTGCCTCGCTACTTTTACCCTCCTCTATTAGAGATTTTGCCTCAGCATAAGTAACCTCCCATAGAGCTTCAAATGATAGGTAGGATTTAGAGCTTTTCAAAGTTGGATTTATGTTTACTATTTCATAAAGTTCTTTTATGTTCATACTTTTTACTGCATCATCTAGAGTCTCTTCCAAAAACTCTAAAGAGTAGGCAAAAATCTTACTACTATTACTTCCTAGTGAGAAAGTTTTTGTATCTTTATCATAATATACAACACTATATCTTCTATCAAAACTCAAAAAATCATCGCTTAGAAGCTCGTTGCTAACAATATCAAAGCAGTTTAGTTTTCCATTTTTAGATTTGATAATCATATATCGCTCTTCAAGAATCACTATATCTATAACTGCACTATTGATAGATTCGTACTCAAAAATTATTTTCTTCTGAATAAAGTCAACCAATACTATCTCGCCATTTCTATCGCCACATAAAAGATATCTATCCTTAAAAAACTGAAGTGCAGTAGGTGTGTTTTTTAGTTTTAAAACTGGCTCACTCATCTCATGTCTAGTGATATTTTTGAGAAAAATCACCCTATCTTGACCAGCAGTTGCTACATACTCTTTGTTTTCACTTATTGCTATAGCGGTTATGGCATCTTTATGTGAAGAGACAAGCTCCTTTGGATGGTTTTCGCCAAACTCAAACATAAAAGATTTCCCATCATTCCCGCCAATAACAAGTATCTCTCCATCACTACTTGCACAGATTACATCTATAAGAGCTTTTGTTGGATTAAATGAATTTATCTCTTTTAGGTCAATAAGTCTTATAACTTTAGCAGTATATCTAGCCTCATCAAGACAGAATAGATATTCACCATTTTTGATAATCTCTAAGGTTTTTGTAGCTGCATGGATTCCCTCTATTTTTGTATTACTCAGTGCCTTTTTCTGCTCTATATCAACCAAAAAATATCTGCTTTCACTCTCAATTATTGCCAAAACATCGCTGCTTAATTGCTTTATATAGGCTGCATTAGTTCTTAGATTTATCATAAACCTTGGAGGAAAAGAGAAGCTTCTTTGCAACTAATCCCCTTTGCGGTATGATTCAGATTCAATCATAGGCTCGCCATTTTCATCATCTCTGAGATATATTATTTGAGATGATCCCTCTGGAATCTTCTCCACTCTTCTTTTGTTTGGCAAAACATATATAATCTTATTAATGCCCCTCCATTGACCCTCCATGAGGATTCTAATATCATAAATACCTTTTTTTAGAGTGTGAAGATCAAAATCTATTCCCTCTAAAATCTCTTCACTAGTTTTAAGATTTTTAATATACTCATTTAGCTCTTCTGCTTTTTTGTTGCTCTCTTCAAAGAGATCTAGAAGTGATCTTGGGGTTTTTAGGCTATTTTTTTTGTAGTAGTTTATCCTCTCTTTTATATAGACCATTATCTTATTTGTTTTAAAAAGTTCATCTACAGATTTTTTCTTTACAAGCTCCTCTTTGCTTACAATATTCTCTAACTCCAAAAATAGTCTCTCTTTTTGATTTATCTTATTTCCATCCTCTCCAGCGACAGAACTATCAGCAATAATCGTACAATCTTCACCTTTTTGAGAAGCTATCTTTAAAGTTTTTGATACATATATAGTATTGTTTGAACCAAGTGAGCTTATAGCAATACTCTCACCTCGAATTTTAGAGCCTACAGCATACCCAATCTCCAAAAGCTCACCACTTATCTCACCCCCTTCTAGGTTTTTTACTTTTGCCCTCTTTGCCTCTAGCACACCTTTTAGTAGGTTTATCTCTGCATCATCAGCTTTTAGATTTGCTTTTGAGTGTACAAGTCCACCCACTCCAATAATCTCTGCTTTAAGCTTTGCAGCACCAACATTTCCTCTCACTACTATCTTGTGAGCCTCAACCTCGACCAAATCTCCAATAGCATCATGAGTTGAGCCATGATCGCTTATCTCAATACTCATATCGCCTTTAGAAAAGCCCTTTATACTGCCTGTGCTCTTCATGTCAATTCGATTTATCTTTAGCTCACTCTCTATAGAGATGTTGCTTCTATCTTTTTTGACAAAACCACTTTTGACTGCAAAATACTTTATCCTATCATCATCCTCTACTATCTCTATATTATCTCCAGCTTTAAGCTCTAGCTTATTTCCTGGTAAACTCCAATCAATCTTTTTTCTTTTTAGATATCTTCCATAGCAGTCTCTTCCATTTTTTCCTAATTTTGGTTTTATGTACTCCAAAAGCAGCTCACCCTCTTCTACTCCAGTAGCAAAACCTCTTTGTGCGTAGTCAATCTTTCCATCATGCTCTTTTAATGCCTCTATCTTATTCATATAGTGAAAAATCAACTTTCCATCTCTAGTCTCAACTGGATGAAAACCATTACAAACATTTAACTCTCTTATGTTCTCCTTTAGATTTTTTGCTTTTATATCTTCAACAATAGCTCTCACTCCACTCCAAAAGCCTCTATTGCAAAAATCAACCAAAAATCTATTATAAGCTAGTCTCTTATTTATCTCTGCTGCAAAATCATCTAAAAAGCTACTTCTATACTCTGGAAACTTCAAAAGATCAAACTCAATAACTATATGAGTAAATTTATCATTTTTGGTTTTTAGCTTTGCAGGGAATTCTATTTTTTTTGACGGAGAATAAAAAAGAGAGATTTCATGAATCTGAAAGATATCATAAGGTTTTTTGATTGCTTCTTCTAGATTATCTATAGGGTCATAGAGATCTAAAGATCTATTTACAAGCAGATAGTTAGCAGTCTCAACAATCTCAAAATCAACCCTATTAGGATCAATATCTTTCATACTTGCATAAGATTTTATAGATTTTTTTATATCCCTACTTTTTTCTGAGTAGATTCCACTGACCATCTACAGACTCTCCTTAGAAATCAACAATTTTTAGCCCATCAGCACATAGATTTTTCCAGGGTGAAGTAGTATTTTGATCTACACATCTTTGAAATGCAGCTCTTGATTGATTGATATCTCCTAGCTTTTGACTCATAGTACCTTGAAGATATAAAGCTCTTATCCTATTCTCCCCACTTATATCTTTTTCAAGAAGCTCTTTGCTGATTTCAATAGCTCTATCCTCTTTACCAGCTCTGCTATATGCATCAATAGCTGTAAACTCAACCCATGGAGTATGAAGAGTGCTGTTTTTATCATTTTGAATCTCCATAATCATCTCACTGTAGTTGATAGCCATTAAATTATCATTTCTTTTTAGGGCAGCTTGTACCATCTCTTTGAATACTGACAAATTTCTTAAATCTTTTGGAGATTGCTCCTTTATCCTAGAGGCATACTCAACCATCATATCCTCATCACCTACTATTTTTGAGCACTCAAAAGCGTGATAGTTTAGATATGAAACATCTTCTGCACCTAGACTTATAATATCATCTATCAATTTCATCACAACATCGCACTCTCTATTTTTGAAAGCACTTTCCTCTTTTGCTTTTAGCCAAAATATCTTCTCCTCA
Organism: Campylobacterales bacterium; assembly: GCA_011390245.1. Taxonomy (GTDB): domain Bacteria; phylum Campylobacterota; class Campylobacteria; order Campylobacterales; family JAABSR01; genus JAABSR01. The sequence goes on along the minus strand of JAABSR010000024.1, from coordinate 13,699 downwards.
AAGTTTTTATCCTCTAAATTATCTAGATTTCGCTTTGCTACCTCTTTGGCAAAATCATAAAATGCGTAGTTAAACGCACAACTATAAAGCTCTCTATCAAACCCAAAAGGCTCACTTAAATTGTACTCCAATACATAAGTCATGCTCTCTTTGCAGTTATCTTCTTTGATATGTTCTTTGGCTATATTTTGTGCACTTCTTTTTATGTAGTTATCAATATCTACAGTTATATTATCTTCTGCTTTTTTGCTCTGCTTTGAGATATTTAACACCTCAGAGTAGTTGCCATCTTCAAATAAAATCTCAACTTTTTTCAAAAATGCCTCATTTGAGAGAGGGCTATTGCTATATTCATCCATAAGATAATCAAGATGCTCAACTCTTCTTGAGATATTATCTTCATCACTTGCAAATTTCAACCTATCTAATCTCTCTTGAACTTCATCCCTAAATCGACTTAGTGAAAATTCAGCTAAAAATCTCTCATAAAAATCTAAAGCTTCTCCAATATTTCCAGCCTCATCCTCTAGCATACCCCTATATCTTAAAATATCACTATAATCCTCATCACTTCTAGCTGTATTATCAAAAAGTAGTCTCACTAGCATAAGAGCCACCTCATATTGCTCTTTTTCAAAAAGAGTCTTTACTAGCTCAAAAGTCTCATCTTTATTTTTTAGCATAAACTCTGGGTTTGCCAAAACTACCTTTTTATAGTACTCGCTTGCAAGCTCTGGATTATCTCTTTGTAGATACTGCTCTCCTAGTCTAGTTGCAGCGATTGAGGCAATCTCTATATCTTGCGTCTCATCAAGGGCTTCTTTGTATCTATCTAGAGCTTTTTGAGTATTGCCTTTTTGCATGTACTGATCTCCATCATACACTTTTGCTAGCTTTTCAAACTTCTCACCCTCATGCTCTAAAAATATCCTATCAAAGTAGTATTTTGATTCTGTAGAAAATCCCATATTTGCGTATGTATCTGCAAGTATTAGCAACACTTCAGCCACATGGTCATCTGAGGGGTAGTTTTTCACCCATACTTTTGCTAGTTCAACAATATCATCAAAATCATCTTTTGTAGCGATCTTATGAAGTGCCCTTAACTTATTCAAAAGTAGCTCTCTTTTAAATATCGTATTCTCAAAGCCCTCCAAAATCCCATCTATCTCATATATAGCCTCTTCATACTGCTCATTTTCCATAAAGTTTTTTGCTTTTAAATAGAGAGGGACATCTCTCCCCTCCTCAAAAAAAAGCGGTCTTTTTACTACATCCACAGCTCCAACTCTTGGATATTCATAAGGAATAGATATAGGAAAATTTATACTACTCTTTGGTTTCTCCTCTTCTTGAAGATATGGTATATTCTCCTCAAAACCAATGATGTTCCACTCATAGTCGTACTGTGCTTGCTCTATGGTGTTAGCTGCATCTCCTTTTATGTCATACATTTTTGGATAGAGGTGGATTTTATGTTTTGGTCGGATTCTTACTACAAATCCATTTTGAGTAGATTCTGAAAATATCTTAAAAAACATATTTTCACTTTTTGAAAACTTATTTGAGGGGATTTTTGAAAAGAGGCAGATAACCTCAGTAGTCTCTCCAAAGCCATCTTTTAGCTCTTTGCAATTAAACTTCTCTTCTGATTTGATGTGTAAAACTGAGTATCTCTTTTTGGATTCTATGCCGCTATTTATCATAACCTCAAGAGCAAAAACATTTGTAAGTAGTATCAGCACTATTAGAGGTATTCTCATGTCAAGCTTTTTTATCTATTATATCAACTATTTAAATAAAAAACACTAAATCCCTCTATCCCCTTTTTCTCATTATAAAAAGTGTAGAGATATCTCCTGAGTAGCTTTTGATATAGAGTGGATCAAAACCTACATCATCAAGCTCCTCTTTTAGCATATCTGTAGTCAAAAACTCCTCTATAGAATCTGGAAGATATTTGTAGGCTTTATAATTTTTTGAGACGATACCACCAATAATTGGAAGAATATTTTTTGTATAAAATGAGACTATTTTTGAGAGAACTCCACTTTTTTGGCTCTTTGTAAACTCCAAAATCACCAAAATACCACCACTTCTTAGCACTCTATGAAACTCTTCTAGGGCTTTTTTTCGCTCTATTACATTTCTTATCCCATAAGAGATTGAGACTATATCTTGTGAGATATCTTCTATAGGTAGTGCTTTTCCCTCACCTTGAAGAAATTTCACACCACCAAATTTCTTTTCCGCAACCTCTAACATGCCACTTGAAGGGTCAACCCCTACAATAGAAGAGATCTCTATGTTTCTCTCTTTGGCAGCTCTTTGCCAATACCCTATCATATCACCAGTCCCACAAGCTACATCAGCTATATCTACACTCTCTTTTTTCTCTAGATTTTCATAAGCCTTTTTGCAAGCGACCTTCCTCCAAGTAGTGTCAATCCCCAAAGAGAGCACTCTATTTGCAAGATCATAACTTTTTGAGATCTCATCAAACATCTCTATAATTTTTTTCTGTTTATCCAACTTCAAGTCCTTCAAGCCATCTTTTGAAATATTCGCACTGTCTAAGAGTCTCTTTTGTAGCAGTTCCACCCTTTGAATCTCTTGCATTCATTGAGTTGATTAGTTTAAGCGATTCTAGTGCCTCTTTTTTAATTCTACTATCCACCTCTTGAAGCTCCTCTAAATCTAGCTCACTCAAATCCTTCTCTTTTTTCTCTGCATAAGCTACCGCTTTTCCAGTTATAAAGTGTGCTTCACGAAAAGGAATAGAACATTTTTGTACAAGATAGTCAGCCAAATCAGTAGCACTTAGATGTCCGATTTTACAAGCTCTCTCCATATTTTCTTTATTAATTCTTAGTGTTGCCATCACCTCTTTTAAAATCTTTAGAGAGATCTTTATAGTTTTGACACTATCAAAAACACCCTCTTTATCCTCTTGAGTATCTTTATTGTAAGCTAGTGGAAGCCCTTTCATGACTGTCAAAAGCGATATTAGATTCCCATAAACTCTACCAGTTTTTCCTCTCAAAAGCTCTGGCACATCTGGATTTTTCTTTTGAGGCATTATAGAGCTTCCAGTGGCATACTTATCATCAATAGTCACAAATCTAAACTCATAACTTGACCACAATATAAGCTCTTCTGAAAGTCTTGAGATATGCATCATCGCAACTGATATGGCAAAAAGTATATCTAATGCAAAATCTCTATCACTAACAGTATCAAGACAGTTGATAGTTGGCTCTTTAAATCCAAGCTCTTTGCTTAAGAAATCCCTATCACTATTGTATGGAGTCCCAGCAAGTGCTGCACAGCCAAGTGGAAGATAGTTATTTCGCTCAATCAAAGAATCTAGCCTCTCTACATCTCTTTTGAACATACTGATATACGCCAAAAGATGGAAACCAAAATTGATAGGTTGTGCATGTTGTAGATGTGTCATACCAGGTATCATAACCTCACAATTTTTAGAGGCTATCTCTAGAAGAGTTTTTATATTTTCAATCAATTGCACTCTTATCTCTTTTGATGAATTTAGAGTATATAGCCTAAAATCAAGTGCTACTTGATCATTTCTAGATCTTGCAGTGTGAAGCTTTTTGCCCACTTCACCAACTAGCTCTATCAACCTTTTTTCTATAGCCATGTGTATATCTTCATCTGCTATATCAAAAATAAACTCACCACAATCTATTTCTGTCTTTATAGATTCTAGTCCTCTTATTATCTCTTTGCTTTCGCTCTCTTTTATTATCTCTTGTTTTGCCAACATTTTGGCATGAGCTATAGAACCAGCTATGTCCTCTTTGTATAGCTCCCTATCAAATAACAAAGATGCATTAAACTCATCAAGAAGCGATGAAGCACCCTCTTGAAATCTACCTGCCCATAGCTTTTGCATTCATAATCCTTATCTATTTTTAAATAACATCATAGCACCTCTAATCCCAGCATCATCAATCTCAGAAGAGACTATCATCTCTTTTTTGTATGAACTAGGAAATGCATACTCTACAACTCTCTCTCTAACTTTTTGGCACAAAATGTCCCTATTTGGCATAAAAACACCACCACCTAACACTACAAGCGAGGGATTTAACAAAGATATCGCAGAGCCTATAGCAAAAGAGAGAGCTTCTACATAATCACTATAGATTCTATTTAGCTCCCTACTCTCTTTAAAAAGCAAAAGATCAATCTTACTCTCAACCCCTACCCTCTTTCTCATGCCACTTCCAGAAGCAAAAAGTTCGACACAATTTTTTCTACCACAGCCACATCTATATTCTGTATCCCTAAATGGTAGATGACCAATCTCTAAAGCTTGATTTTGACTACCTCTTAGTAGCTTACCACCGCTAATACATGCTCCACCAAGCCCGGTTCCAGAGTAGATAACTAAAATATTATCACAACCAAAAAACTCTGCCTCTGCAAGTGCTGCACAATTGAGGTCATTGTCTATCTCTAGCAGACACTCGCTACTATCTTCTATCTCTTTTTTTAGGTTAATAGATTCTATATCTATATTTGGGGAAGATTTTATCACCCCTTCCTCTACTTGCCCCGCAAAGGAGATGCCAACTCTTTTTAGTGATTTCTTTTTTATTAGATCTTTTAGAAGTACCACAATATCACAGCCCTCACTTTTTAGCAAAAACTGCTCTTTGTTACCACCACTATCGCACAAAATATATCTTATATTTGTGCCACCAATATCAAAATATGCCTCCATCTATTATGAGGCAAAAATTCTAAAATCTAAAAAAGAGAAGATGCTATTTTTCCTTTCACAATGCTCTAAAAAGCCAAAATCAATTTCTGATTCTACCATATCTTCTAGCTTATTAAAATTCGAAATATGCTCTTTTGTTCTCCTCACAGAGTACTCAACTGCAGTTTTTGTACTCATCAAAAAAGCCCAGTCGCTACTTTGAGCCAATAAAAGCTCTCTACACATCTGATTGAGTATTCTCTGGTTTGTTAGATCAGATCTATCTTTAAATCTATTGGCAAGTTCACACATACTATCTGCCATGTGATGAAGATGTCTATATATCCAATCATTACCACTATTTAGCCACACATCATAATATCCCTTATCTCCCCAGCTAGAAGGATTTGGTTTTATGACTTGATTTTTTGGATAGATATCTAGATACTCCATAGGAGTTATTGCTTTTATCACACCATTTTTATCCATCTCTTTATATAGATGATACAAAAAGTTAGGACCCTCAAACCACCAGTGACCAAAAAGTTCAGCATCATAAGGAGAGACTATAGCTGGCACTCTATCCATGTGTTTGGAGAGATACTCTGCTTGTTTCTCTCTGTTAAAGTGAAAATTAGTTGCATGATCTTTACTTTTCTCCCACGCATTATGAGGGATGTACGCCTCTTTGTTTTCACTAGCTCCAGTTACTCTATAGTACTTCAAACCAGTAAAAACTCTAGCACCATCAGGATCTATATATGGTTTTATGTACTCATAATCTAGCATATAGCCCACATCTTTATAAAAATCTCTATAGTCCTCATCTCCTGGATATCCAACTTTTGAACTCCAAACTTGTCTAGAACTCTCTGGATCTCTTCCAAAAGCAGCTACTCCATTTGTACTAAACACAGGAGCAAATACACCATATCTTGGGGTTGGTCTTCCATATACTAAACCATGAGAATCCATTATAAAAAACTTTATTCCATATCTATTTAGCACCTCATCCAAACCATCAAAATAGGCACATTCTGGAAGCCATATCCCATTTGGCATCACACCAAAATGTCTCTTATAAGATTCTACAGCTAACTCTATTTGTACATCAACTGCCTTTTTGTTTACTGAAAGTAGAGGCAAAAAGCCATGAGTAGCACCGCAAGTTATGACTTCTAGTTTCCCTCTCTCTAGAAAATATCTATATCCATTTATGACATTTTTATTCAAAAAGCCAGTAAAGAAGTCTCTGATTTCCAAAAATCTATCTCTATAAAAAATAGTCAAAGAATCAAAAAGATACTCACCCTCTAATCTCTTTATCTCTTTGTCACAAAGCTCTAAAGTCCTATCAAGATGTTCTAAATACTTCTGCATAAGATGATCATCGCTAAGCATCTCTGCTAGTGGTGGTGTTATAGAGGTAGTGAGCCTAAAATCAACTCCCTCCTCCTCTAATTTTTTAAAGTTCATAAGTAGAGGTATATAACACTCACTTATCGCTTCAAAAAGCCAGTGCTCCTCCATAAAATAATCATAATCAGGATGTTTTACAAATGGAAGATGCGAGTGAAGTATTGGAATCCAATAGCCTTTTGTCATTTTATGCCTTTATATTTATCGAAAATTTTTATTTTTGTTTATTGCTATTTTCTGTAGAATTAATATGAAGATCTCTACTGCTTAAAATATCTGAACTTCCTAGCATATCTGAGCTTCCAATACCCACAAACCCTTCTGAACTTGTAATATTCTCTATATCTTTTGTATCCATATCTACTCTTAGTTTATGGTTTCTTTTTAAAATCTCCATCTCTTTTATAAGTTCTGATGATGTACTTTTATCGCTTATTCTCTCTAAAGAAGCCTCTATGACCTCCATCCAATCACTAACCTTACTCATCCAAACTTCATCTTGAGCATGGCTTATAGTATCTGAAGGAGTTGAAACTCTATTTGATTTTAGCAACTCAATAAACTTCCCATCTCTACCTACAATGCCCAAAGTAACATATATATCTCTATTTGGTGCGTAGTAGTTTAGATAGTATCTCCCTATATTTCCACTAACGCTAAATCTAGTCAGCTCTTTTGAGGAGTTTTCTACAAACTCATAGAGTCTGATAGTATAGTTTAAGATTTCACCATCATAAACTGATCTCACATATCCTTCATTTAACTCCCAGTAGATAAACTCTGTTCTCGTGTTAATTGGCAAAACTACAAGTCTATTCACACCATATCCAGCAGGAATATCAAAATCCCTACTTCTGGCATGCTCACTTATCTCTCTTCCAAAGCTCTCTATAGAGTGCTCGTGACTTGAGAAGTTGTCCTCTTTTAAAGACTCATCCCTAAGTATCCCCTCATCTCTTTTTGTATCTTGAAATTTTTTATATTCGCTATCTTTGTTCACTAACTTTCCTCTTTGGGTGATTTATATATTTTAACATACTCTTTGGCTGATTTCCTCCAACCAAAATCTATTTTCATGTTTTTCTTGCAAATCTTCTCAAATTTTAATCTATCACAAAAAAGTGCCAATGAGGCTACAAAAGCTTCCAAAAGAGAATTAAAATCACTTTTCTCATACACAATACCTTGTGCAAGCCCGCTTTTTTCACCATCTCTATAGTCACATACGCTATCTTTAAGCCCACCAGTTTTTCTCACAATAGGCACAGCTCCATACCTAGAAGCTATCATCTGATTTAATCCACAAGGCTCATACAAAGATGGCATTATCAAAAAATCCATAGATGCATAAACCTTTCTACTTATCTCATCACTATATCCATCATAGAAGTGGCAGTTTTTATTACTCTCCATAGCCTCTTTAAATCTTCTCTTGACCTCTTCATCTCCATCACCAACTAAAACAAAATTTACATCAATATTTTTTATAAATTCTATCAATTGCAAAATCTCATTTATACCTTTTTGTGCTACCAACCTTGTGATGATTCCATACAGAGGAGCATTGCTTTTTTTAAAGTTTAACTCCTTTTGCAAAGCTTTTCTATTTTGTGTTTTAGCATCAAACTTTTCGATCACAAATTTTTTGTATATCTTCTTATCTAGTGCTGGATTCCAAGCCTCATCATCTAGCCCATTTATTATACCGCTAAACTTATGCTTATATTTTTGCACAACTCCTTCAAGACCAAATCCAAAAAACTCTCCAATCTCTTCAAGGTAGCTTTTACTAACTGTATTTACCCTACTAGAGTATATTATTCCAGCTTTCAAAAAATTTATATCACCAAAGTACTCCAATTCACAATCATAAAAACACTCCTCTTTGATTCCTAGATGCAAAAGAGAGTTTTTTGGAAAGATACCTTGATAAGCAATGTTATGAATTGTGAGTAGAGTTTTATTATTTAGCTTGTATCTATATCTAAGCAGAAAAGCAACTAAAGAAGTCTGCCAATCATTTAGATGAAATACATCTTTTTTACTAACTCCGATTTTCAAGGCTAATTCAATAGCTCCATAACACAAAAGGCCAAATCTCATGTAGTTGTCGATATAGTCTCCATATATCTCTTTTCTTCCAAAAAGAAACTCATTTCTCAAAAAGAAAATACCTGGATTCTTAGCATCTTCCCAAATTTCAAACTCATATTTTTGAGAGTTTATATCTATGGATACCTTCTCTTTGTTGGTAAAAAGTGAACAGTCACAACCTATAAAACCCTCATAATATGGCGTGATAATAAAGACATCATATCCAAGCTTTTTTATAGCCTTTGGCAAGGCAGCACTCACATCTGCTAATCCACCAGTTTTTGAGTATGGATAGACTTCAGAAGTTATATAAAAAATTTTCACCCTAGTATCTCCTTCCTCAAAAAAGTAGCAGCAATCTCTGGTTGTATTGGGTTTATCATCTCTCCAAATCCAATCTCAAATCCTGCTAGATTGTAGATTCTTGGAGTAAGCTCTATGTAAAATCTAGTAGATTTTATCTCATCTCTATCCAAATCATGATTTATAGGCATAAGCTTATAGGCGATGTTAAAAGAGATATCTCTATCTATTTTTGAGTAGCCAAAAAATATCTTTTTTAGAGACATTGCAAGCTCATCTATGGTAAAACTATCAGCAACAAAAAGCGAAGAGAAGCTATTTTTTGCAACTATGTGCACTTCAAAAGGAAAAAGTGATGCGTATGGGCAGTAAACAAAAAAGTTATCACCCTCAAATAGAACTCTTTTTTTCTCTCTGCTCTCCTCTGAGATGATATCATCAAGAAGTCTTCTTTTGTGTTTTAAAAAATACTCTTTTTGGATTCCAATCTCATCTCTTATGTTCTTTGGAATATGTGGCAATCCAATGATTTGAGAGTGTGGATGATCTATGCTTGCCCCAGAGTTTTTGCCATGATTTTTAAATATAGATATATGTTTGATTCTATCTTCACGACTTAAATCATTTAACCTAATCTGATATGCTAGCAAAATATCAGCTATCTCTTTTTGCGAAAACTCCTCTATTTTGTGCTCTCTCTTTGGTGTCTCTATCACAACTTCATGAGCACCAAATCCGCCATAACCCTCAAAAAAACCATCCCTGAAACCTCTGTGATCACTCTCTATATCAACTGCATTATAGAGATTTGGGACAACCCTTACTCTCCAGTTTGGCGAGTTGCACTCTCCACTATCCCTTAGAGCAAAAATCTCAGGAGGTGTCAAGTGTTCATTGCCATAAGTAAAAGGGCTACAGTGCTCTTTTTTATCTTCTTTATCTAAAAAATTATTTGGTCTATATGCCCTTTTTTGAGCAATTATCACCTCTTTATCTTTTAAAATATTATATCTAATCTGAGACATTACTCACCAACTTTTATGCTTCCCTCTAAGCTAAAGAGCTTTTGAAATGGATATATAAACCCAAAAGAGAGAGCTTGATTTGTATGATCAAATCCTGCTTCACTCTGGCTTATAGTATCAACTCTTGTGATAAAAATATTTACCTTATCATTAAACTCAAAACTAATTTTTTTGCCCAAGTATCCATCATAGAGGCTCAATCTCTCTATATCCTCTAAAAATAGCTCTTTTTCAAAAGGCTCTTTCTCTATTTTGATCTCATCTAGATTTGCAAAATGAAAGTTAAACTCCAAAAGATACTGCAATGAGTACCCACATTCACTTCTAAGAGATATATTAAAATCAATCGTTCTTGATTTAAAAGTAAACTCTTTTCTCAAATCAGCATCAAAACTCTCTTCCCCATTTATAATCCTACCCTCTCTACTAAAAGCTATACTATTTTTAGATGTCTGCTCTAGCTTAAATTTGCCACTAGTAAAATCTCCATACTCTTTAAAGTTAGAAGATTCAAAATTATTTAGATACAAAGAGTAGTCGGTTATATGATCAATAAAAGAGTTTTTGATAAAAGGATCAAACTTTAGATGCTCTTTTAGTTCATCTAGCTTTGAAGTATTCATATCATGAATAGAATCTATCCCATCTTTTGATTTATTATCTCCATCTCTATTTTGCTCTATTTTGTAGTGATAAGCCTCTTTTCTTCTTGTGAGTGTGTTTTGTAGATTAAATGATCTATCTCTTATATCAAACTCTACAAGCTGCCCACCATATTTTGAGCTAAAAATAGATATAAGATTTGGGGTGATCACTTTTGCCTCCTCAAATCCATCCATATCTATATCTTCACACTCCAAAACAGTAGAAGTGACATCTTTATGCAAAATATTTTCACAATCTATTATAAATCTATAAGCATTATCTCTAAGATTTGGCAGATATAACCCACCAAAGACACCATGCCACATTACATCATTGCACTCTGCTTTGTAGAGACTTTCCATGTATGCTTTTGTTCTAATGCCTTTAGAGTATCTTGAAAGCTCTAGCACTCTTTTGTGGATTCTATTACTCTCTTCATACTTTATGAAGAAACTTTTCCAAATCCCTCCCTTGATATATTTATCTAGCTCCAACTCACTATTTCTATCTATATTTTTTACAGCTTCTAAAAGATACTCCATCTCTATAGCATCTTTTGGTTTTAGTGACCACTCGCCCATCTCAAAATATGAAGTTATTGGTAGATATGTATTTCCAAGTGCTCTATTGTTCTCATAAAACTCACCATAAGTGGTAGTTTTTATCTCTTCACTTGCCACTACTCCTTTGACAAACTCTCTTAACCACTCCTTCTCATAAACCCACTCATAAGTGTTTGGCCAGATTCCAAACTTCTCACCATCATCAAAAATAATAGATGCACTATTTGGATATTTTTTGGCACTCTCTTCTAAACCCTTTACTACCTCATTTGAAGGCTTAAAAGGTATATCATATCTCAACTCTTTATCTATAGGAAAAAGTGCTATGCTCTCACCATCATCTTCACTAATATAGTACCCTTTGAGATTCTCTTTTTTGTGACCTACTGATAAAAAGTGATAATCATCTACTATCACATACTCTATCCCACAAGCCTTTATATCAGCTATGATGGAGCTATCCCAAACCCTCTCTGTTAGCCAAAGTCCTCTTGGCTCTTGTTTGAAGTTTCTTTTTATGAAGCTATTTAGCTTCTTTATTTGAGCTATCCTATCTCTTCTTGGAATAGAAGCCAATATTGGTTCATAATAACCGCCGCTAAAAAACTCTACACTCCCTCTATAGCTTGCTTCCTGAAGCAACTTAAATGTATCTTTTTGATGCTTTTTTATATACTCTAGTAGCCATCCACTATAGTGGATTGAAAATTTAAACTCAGGAAATTCGCTCAAGACTTCTAAAAAAGGCTTATAACACTTCAAACATGCATTATCTAACACCTCTGAAAAGTTATCGACAGGCTGATGACAGTGAATCCCTAAAAGTAAAGATGTACTCATTTTATCCCTTATATAAACCAATTTTTACAATAATCAAAATCCAAATCAACCATTTCTGTTGACACTTGATCTCTTAAGATTCCATCCTCAATAAGCTTCATGCTTATTGATATATTATCACCCTTTATTATACTTTTTATTACAAGCTCATAGAACTCTTTGTATCTATAAACAACACTCTCTTTTGATAGGTCTATCCTGATACGCTCCAAACCACCATTTTTACTTTCGATCTCTAAGATTCCTCTATCTCTTTTTTTGCCAAAAATAGCGATATAGAGATCCTCATCTTTTTTGCCATATTTTACCTCACCAAAAAACCTATCACTACTACTCATGGTAGAAAATCTCTCTCTATTCTCAACAACACCAGCACCGACCCACTCAAAGAAGTATGTATCACTTCCATCAATACTAACATCTAGATCATATAGAGGTAGAGAGCTATTTTTAGAAGTGCTATTTTTTTCAAATATTGGCTCATACAAAATCTCTGGTATCTTCTCTCCACATATCTCATACACATTTCTTAGGTGTTTTAAAAAAAGAGCATCATACTCATCTTTTATAGGTGTATAATGGTCACTCCCATACCACCAAAACCAATCACTACCCTCTGCTATTAGGATCTCTTTGTAGGCTTTTTGATATATATGACTTTCCAATCTATCCCTATTGTGCTCCAAAAAATCCCTACTACTCTTTAGAAGATTCCAAGCTCTATTCTCCTCAGGCTCACCCAACCAAACACCAAAATCTCCATTTATCCAACTACCAGGTTCTATAGAATCTAGATGTTTGGCTTCAGTGTTTGTTGAAACCTCATCAAAAGTGACAAACTCACACCACTCTTCTCCCTCTAGCCTTGAGTAAAGCTCTTCAAAAAAGTATCTTCCATTGCTATCATAATACTCCCAAGCATTTTCACCATCTAAAATAACTGGAACAACTTGTGAAGATTTACTAGATTGATAGATATCTTTTAGTTTCTTTAAAAAATCATCCACTGCTCCACTAGCGGAAACTCTTGAATAGTTGAATCCAACCATATCGCTTAAACACTTATCTCTAAAATAGATATCTATCTCTCTTCCATAAGAGTTTAACCTAAATCTATTGTAGATATTTTGCTTATCTCTACTTTTTAGCGTCTTAAAGAGTATATCCTCATCACTAGCACACCATCTTATGCCATGCTCTGAAAGAATCTCTAGAACCTCATTTGATACACTTCCCTCACTTGGCCAAAAACCTCTAGGTTTTATTCCAAAAGTCTCCTCATAATACTCTATAGCCATACCTATTTGAGTCTTGGCATCATTGTAAAGATCTCTTTTAAAATTTGGAATAGGCAAGTGCTTATTTGACATAACTCCACTCTCCATATCAACTAAAAGCGGTAGTATTGGATGATAAAATGGGGTAGTGGAAATCTCTATTTTTCCCTCTATTTGAAGCTCTTTATATCTCTCTATGATTGTAGATATAAAAGATCTTAGTTCAGCTAGGAGTCTCATCTTATGAGCTCTATCAAAATCTCGACCCTTTTTGATAAGCTCTTTTACCAGTTCATTATTCTCTCTTAGATACTCACCACACCATGCAAGAATATACAAAACCTCTAAATCAATCAAATCAGATTCTGAGATATCCTCTATAAATCTATCAATCCCAACTCTCTCTTTTTGCAAAAAAAGCTCATGATACCTACTAAGAGGTCTTATCATAGTCTCAGGCTTTGCATGAAAAAGAGATCTTATCAGATATCCTCTATCTTCGATTGCAAGCCTTGAGAACTCTTCTTTCCAAAGTGTCAAAAACCTATCTTTGACATCCTCTTTTGCGTACTCTTTTAGTTGTACAAGAAGTGAGGGTACTAGATTAAATGTTGCTCTAACCTTTTGGTATCTCTCCACATGCCACAAAATCTCATAATAATCTTTTATAGCGTGCAGAAACACCCATGGCATCATAATAGTCCCACTTACATCATCTTTGTAGTAGGGCTGGTGCATGTGCCACAAAAAGGCGATTTTTAATCTCTTATTTAACATATAAAGGCTACTCCTCTGAAACTTGCC
>JAABSR010000023.1 GCA_011390245.1 Campylobacterales bacterium | reverse complement strand
CTTTTTAAACATATAACTATTTATCCATTAACACTATTATAGATTATATGTACTTTAAGATATGCAAGTTTAGTTTTTATAGTTAAAGTGACAGTTTATATGTGTTTGATTAAGCCAAAAAAGAAAAGATTATCGGATATTTTACAAGGGAGGGGCTAGGAACCCCTTTAGATTTCAACGCCTAGAGCTTGATATCTCTTTAAATGAAGTTAAACCTTTTTTATTATCTTGATGAAATACAGAAGAACTACTGCACCTATGGTTGCTAGTATTATAGAGCCTATCATACCACCAGCAGTTATCCCTAGCATTCCAAAAAGAAAGCCCCCTAGGACTGAGCCAACTATACCAACTATGATATTTCCTATGATGCCAAATCCGCTTCCTTTGACTATATTACCAGCTAGCCAGCCAACAACTGCACCTATGGCCAAAAAAATCAACAAACTCACAATATCCATATCATGCTCCTTCTATACCAAAGTATATGAAAATACTTAATTGTAGCGACTATTTACTATACTATGGAATTGAAGAGATGAACTTGAATAAGTTTATTTTAAATTTATGCACATAATAAGCTCCATGTTTGTAAAATGCTATAATATAAGTGCGGGGGTATATATTTTTGTTTAGAATACTTTTTGTTATTCATTATTTTTTGCTTTTTCTATACTCATCTAGTCTTATTTCACCAATACCTTTAGATATTGAATATAACGAGCAAAAGGCACTACTAGGAAAAAAGCTGTTTTTTGAGAGGTCATTTAGCAAAGATGACACTATCTCATGTGCGAGTTGCCATCTACTAGAAAGTGGTGGTGATGATGGCTTGAAGTTCTCCGTAGGTGTTGAGGGTAGATTTGGAAATATAAATGCACCTACAGTCTATAACTCATTTTTCAATATAGCACAATTTTGGGATGGAAGAGCAAAAGATTTAGAAGAGCAGGCTCTAGGGCCTATACACAATCCTGTAGAGATGGATAGCGATATAATAACCGTCATAGAGAAGCTAAAAAAAAACAAAGAGTATGTAGAGCTTTTTAAAAAAATATATAATGATGAGATAAAATCAGAATATATACAAAATGCTATTATGGAGTTTGAGAAGGCTCTTATTACTCCAAATTCAAGATTTGATAGATTCTTAAGAGGTGAAGAGGATATACTTGAACCCATAGAAAAAAAGGGTTTTGAGGCATTTAAAAAATATGGCTGCATTTCATGCCATAATGGAATAAATATAGGAGGCAACATTTTTCAAAAATTTGGAATATTTAAAGAGCATAGCGATCATGTAAATTTTGGTAGATTTAGTGTCACAAAAAATGAAGATGATCTCTACTACTTCAAAGTACCTACACTTAGAAATATCTCTAAAACTGCTCCATATTTTCATGATGGAGGTGTCAAAACTCTAAAAGGTGCCATAGAGACTATGGCAGAATACCAACTAGGTCAAGAGATTCCAGATGATGACATAGAAGCTATTTATAAATTTTTGCTCACACTAGATGGGCAAATACCAGAAATAGCAAAATAAGAGCGACTGTGAGAGTAGTTGGGAATAAAAAACTTCTTTATGCACTTTTGGGTATTGCTATTATTGCAACTTTGTCCATCAACATCTACTATATATATACAATAAAAAGCGAAGCTGATAGCTACTTTTCTATCTCCTCAAAAATCGATAGGCTAAAATCTGCGGATATTGTTTTTGATGAACACATGTCAAAAACTATGAACTTTTTTAATTATGACAAAATTTTAGAGGCACAAAGAGAGTTTGAGAAGAATCTAGAAGAGATAGAGAGTCTATTTTTAGAGAGCGAAAATAGAGAGATATTCAAAGAGCTAAAAGAGGGCTACCAAAGCAAAAAAGAGCTTCTTTTGAGATTTGCCTCCTATAATGCGATCATAAATAACTCAATAAGATATAGCTCAAAAGTCTATAACCATATTGAAAATGACACTTTCGCATCTGAAATCTCAAATATTTATATAGAGATTTTACATTTTGGTTTGGGATTAGATGAAAATAAGATGGATATATTAGAAAAAATTGATAGCTACAAAAAAGAGGATGAGAAAAGCGTCTCTCAAAATTTCTTGAGACACCTAGAGATAATCATCAAATACCATAATGCACTAGAAGAGAACAAAAAACTCTCTGAAGATATAGCACTTAGATCAAAAATAGATAATCTCTCACTTATTTACTATGGGCAATACAACGAAAATATCACTACTCTTTATATGGTGTTCTATTTTCTCTTCTTTATGTTGGCGTTGTTTGTGGTGCTGGTGAGCTTTTTACTCTATTCAAGAGCCAAAGCAGAGCAGGAACTAAAGCAGTTTAAAAAAGCGGTGGAAGGGAGTGACAACTCTGTTGTGCTAACCAACCCAGAGCATAAAATCGTATATGTAAATGAAGCATTTACTAAAATCACAGGTTATACCCTAGAAGAGGTCAAAGGAAGTTCGCCTAGAAAAATCCAATCAGGACAGCACACTCAAGGCTTCTATGATGAGATAAATACTAAGATACACAAAGGTTACAAGTGGTCAGGGGAGTTTGTAAACAGAACAAAAAGTGGTGAGCTTCAATACGAGAAGGCAACTATCATGCCTATCTACAATGACTTTGGAAAGATAAAAAACTATCTTGCAATAAAACTTGATATCACACAAGATAGAAACTACCAAAAAAAGATAGAAGAGCAGAGAAACGAAATAGAGAAAAAACACTACATAGATGATCTCACAGGTAGAGGCAACAGACATCATCTCATAAGAAATCTAGAAAATAATAAAAAATCAGTGATCATCTATATAAACATAAACAGCTTCAATGATATGAAATATTTTTATGGTATTGACAATACAGATGAGATGATTAGATCATTTTCACTTTACTTAGGTGAGATAGCTGCAGAGATTTTTGTAGATAGAATATATAGAATCCAAGGGGATGAGTTCTGTCTTGAGATTATCAATAGAGTTGATGTTGCAGATGATAAGGCTACAATTATAAAAATCCACAACAAGCTAGAAGCTTTTATATTCTGGATAGATTCTCAAATGGTATCTCTCTCTTTGACCATTGGCGTAAGTAGTGATAGAGATGTCTATTTTGACAACATAAAATACAATAGATACATACAAGCTGAGATGGCTCATAGGATGGCTAGAGAAAACAAAAGAAGCTTTTGGGTCTTTGATAAAAATAGCACTACACACAAAGAGTATAAACACAATATGCTCATTAGTAGAAAGCTAAAAGATGCTATAGAAGGCGATAGGATTTTTGCATTTTTCCAGCCAATCTATAGCACAAAAACAGAAAAACCATCTTATTATGAGGCTCTTGTGAGGATTGCAGATGTTGATGGCTCTATCCTCTCACCAGCACAATTTCTAGATATCGCCAAAAAGACTTCCCTCTATCATGATGTCACAAAAAGCATGTTAAAACATGTTTTTAAGACGATAATAGAAGAAGGAATCTCAGTCTCTATAAATCTATCCTCTCTAGACTTTGAAGAGAGTTCAACAATAATGTTTATCAAAAATTTCATAAAAGAGTATCACGCGCCTCAAAATCTTATTTTTGAGATAGTAGAATCTGAATCAATTGAAAACTTTGCACTTATAGAAGAGTTTATATCAGAAGTCAAAGAGTTTGGCTGCAAGATAGCTATTGATGATTTTGGTAGTGGCTACTCAAGTTATGCAAGGGTAGCGAGATTGAATATTGACTATATTAAGATTGATGGTTCACTAATTCATGATATAGATACAAACGAAAAATCAGAAGCTGTTGTGAGATCTATTATCACATTTGCTAAAAGTTTGGATTTCAAAGTGGTAGCGGAATTTGTAAAAGATGAGAGTATATATAAAAAGATAAAAGAGCTAGGCATAGAGTATGCTCAAGGATTCTATCTAGGTAAACCTCAACTTCTTATAGAATAGTTAACTCCCCTACTCTACACACACTCTTTGCATAAGATTTTTAGCTTTGCACCATTTTTTAGTATTGAGCTATCCTTATAAATTTTTAGCTTTAAATCCTCAATATCTTGAATACTAACCTTTTTGTTACATTTTTCGCAGCTAAAGTGCTTTAGCTTTTTATAGATTATGGAGATAAGTTCTACATCTCTTTTTCTTTTTTGCAAATCCAGACAATCAAACACGCTTTGAAAAAAGCTATCAAAATCTAAACTCTTCTCTTGCATTTTCATACATTCTGGACATAGCTCTAAACTTATATCATGGAACACTTTTATCTCTCTATTGCCCTCTCTTACGATAAAATTAAAAGAGTTTGCTCTCTTGAAAGATATCTTGTACTCTTCTATCTTCTCCTCTTTTTCTGCCTCTTTTAAAAACTTGCAACCAAAGATATGAAACAATGGAGCACCACTTTTTTTGTACTCTTTGATATCTATTAAGTTTTTATGCATCACAGTTTTGATCATCTTGCCATCACTCAAAATCGCGTAGATTCCACTTTCACACAATACTACATCTATGAGTTTTTTGTTTAGACCATAATCATCTAGATACTCAAACAGTATTGATGAGATAGATTCTTGATTTAAGCTTTTTGCAATATTGGAGAGATTAGTCAAAAAGTTCCTCTTCTACAATAGTACAAATTATATGACCTACTGTTATATGCATCTCTTGGATTCTTGGAGTGTTTTGGCTAGGCACTATGAAGTTTGCATCAGCATATTTTCTCATATCTCCGCCACTTTTGCCAATAAAACCAACGATACTACATCCTATCTCTTTTCCGCTCTTGAAAGCCTCTATCACATTTTTGCTATTTCCACTTGTTGAGATTCCAATGAGAAGATCCCCTTTTTGAGCTAGTGCTTCTACCTGTCTTGAGAAAATTTTATCATATCCATAGTCATTCCCTATAGCACTCAAAGCAGATGTATCAGTAGTTAGAGCAATACAAGGCAAGCCTCTTCTCTCTTTTTTGTATCTTCCAACAAATTCAGCTGCAATATGTTGAGCATCAGCAGCACTCCCTCCATTGCCAAAAATAAGAATCTTGTTACCACTTTTGAGTGTTTTGAGCACAATTTTTGCAACCTCTAATATCTCCTCTTGAGACTCTTGAATCACTGCATCTATAGTATCTTGGTGGCTGTTTAGCTCATTTAAAATTAACTCTCTCAAACCTCTCCTTTTCTTGAGCCTATTTTCTCTATTATCTTTGTTGTAGATTTTCCCTCGACAAAATCAACCAATATCACCTCTTTGCTAAGTTCACTCCCTACAACCTCTCTATCTTTATAGTCTCCTCCCTTTACAAGCACATCTGGAGCTATTTTTTCTATAATCTTATATGGTGTATCTTCATCAAATTTTATGACATAGTCCACAGATTCTAAGCTTGCTAAAACTATTGCTCTATCATCTTCACTATTTATTGGGCGACCTTCTCCCTTTATCCTCTTGATAGAATCATCACTATTTAATCCCAAAATCAGCACATCCCCAAATGATTTTGCCTCTTGTAGATATTTGACATGACCAGCATGAAGTATGTCAAAACAGCCATTTGTAAAGACTATCTTTCTAGATTGAGCTTTTAGATGATCTATGAGTTTTTTTAGAGATTTTGTATCTATTATCTTATCTTCACTCCTTGATCTATTCAAAGAGTGTCTATACTCTGTAATCTCCGCAAAAGTAGCAGTTGCACAGCCTATTTTGCCAACTACCACAGCTGCTGCTGCATTTGCAAAATCACACGCCTTGTAGATATCTTCGCCTATTGATATGGCATAGCTAAGTGCTGCAATGACTGTATCTCCAGCCCCAGTGACATCATAGACCTCTTTTGCTACTGTTGGGATTCTCCTCATCTCATCTTCAAAAATAGCTATCCCATCTTCTGAGAGGGTGATAAGTGAAATCTCCAAATCATATCTCTTCTTTAGCAAAAACCCTGCCTCTTTTAGTTTTTCACTACTATCTATCTCAATCCCACTAGCTAGAGATGCCTCTTTTTTGTTTGGTGTCATAAGATAAGAGCCACTATATTTACTAAAGTCACTCCCTTTTGGATCGACAAAGACTTTTTTTCCAGCTCTTTTTGAGATATTTATAAGCTCCTTTGTAAGTGAATCTTTTAAGACACCCTTGCCATAGTCTGAAAGCACTACAGCATCAAAAAGTCCAATATTTTTAGAAAAAAACTCCAATATATGCTCTTCACTTTTTGCAGATATCTCTTTTTTGCTCTCTCTATCTACCCTTATGATTTGTTGATGAGATGCCAAAACCCTACTCTTTTTTGTAGTTGGTCTATCATCCTCTTTGAAGATTCCTACAGTGTTCACACCCTTTTGTGCTAGCTCTATCAAAACCTTATCGCCAACCTCATCATCACCAATCACACCACATCCATAGACATCTGCTTCTAGGGCTATGAGATTATTCATAACATTACAAGCTCCACCTAGTGTTTCACTCTCTCTTAAAACCTCAACAACCTGCACAGGAGCTTCGGGTGATATCCGCTCACACTTCCCCCAAAGGTAGTGATCTATCATGATATCACCAACTACTAATATAGTAGGTATTTTAGTCATAGTAGTGGCTAGAGTAGAGAAGTTTTATCTCATCAACATAACTAGAGATACCATTTTCCAGAGAGTATTTAGGCTCATACTCTAATGCTTGAGTGGTTTCTTCTATGTCAGCTAATGTGTAGTTTTGATAGAAACTATATGGATTATCAATATAATCTATCCTAAAATCCCCTAGATGCTCTTTTAGGTTGTCACATATATCATTAAATGATCTAGCCTTGCCAAAGCCTACATTATATACACCATTTTTTTTTGGATTCATAGCTTTTACATTTGCTTGAATCACATCTTGAATATAGACAAAATCTCTTTTTTGCTCTCCATGCTTGAAAAGTTTCACTCTCTTATGCTCTAGAGCTTGCATTCCAAGTTGTAAAATCATAGAAGCAGTTTTTCCCTTGTAATACTCCCTCTCTCCATAAACATTAAAATACCTAAGCCCTACTATGGAGATAGAAGAGTATCTTTTTATATAGCTATAGGCCATATTATCCATCATCAACTTGCTAAACCCATATACATTTTCAGGCTTCTCTGCAAATCCTACTCTATTTGGAGCTTTTGTATTTCCATAGGTTCCTGCACTTGAAGCATATATCACATCTGCATGCATCTTGATAGCGATATCTAGTATATCTTTGAAAGCATTTGTATTAGCTCTTAGCACCAACTCTTGATTGTCCACTGTAGTATCACTTACTGCTGCTTGATGAAAAATATAGTCAAATCCATAATCCAGTAATCTTTCCAAATCCTCTTTTTTGCAGATATCTCCACATATTACTTCACCCCTAAAGCCTATAAGATTTTTAAAATCTCCCAATGACTTATAGTTTCCATTTTCAAACTTCTCATCATTTTTGAAACTATCAAAAACTACAACCTTTGCACAAGGGTGATACTCTTGAAAATAAAAAGCAAGATTACTCCCAATAAACCCCGCTCCACCTGTTATAAGAATCTTTTTACCACAAAAATCATCATTTGAATACCTATTCATAGGTTGCTCCTATCTTGTTATTATCTTTGAAATACTTTCAATACTATCTGCATAGAATCTAGCATCAATCTCATCTATGTTCTCTCCGATTTTTCCATGAAGAAAAATAGAGTTTTCTATGCCAGAGCTTGTAGCACACTCTATATCGCTCTTTTTATCTCCGATAAGCCATGAGGATTCTAGATCAATATCTAGCTCTCTTTTTAGTTCCTCTATCATCAAAGTTCCTGGTTTTCTACATCTACATCCATCCTCAGGTGCATGTGGGCAAAACTTTACACTATCTATCTCTACTCCCTCTTTTGAAAGAACATCTAGCATATATTTTGTAAGCTCTTTAAAATCCTCTAAAGAGTAGTATCCACGGCCAATACCTGATTGATTTGTGATGACTACAAACCTATATCCTAAGCTTTTGAGATATCTTAATAGTCTAAATATTCCATCTTTGAAGATAAACTTATCTATTTTGCAAACATATCCTCTATCTTCGTTGATTACGCCGTCTCGATCTAAAAATATATATCTATTCAATCAGACTCCTTTGATATCTACTAAAAGTATAAGCAAGAATAGTTTAGAGTGGTATTAGGAGTATTTGTGAATATTATTCACAAACAATTCACATATGGGAAAAATGAAAATTTTCTCCAAAATCATAAGCTTTTTAAACTTATGAAAAATTTAGAAGAAATTTAATAGTATGGATGCTTGCAGACATAATTTAAAATATTAAGGATAGTGAATGGAATCGATTTTTTCATATATAAAGATGTATTCTCTTGATGTTATAGGGGCTATCTTAATTATACTCATAGGTTTCAAGGTTGCAAAGTATTTCAAGGCTTTTATACTAAAAGTGGTAGAAAAAAAATCAATAGATGCGACACTCTCTGGATTTATCGCTGACATACTCTACTTTTTGATTCTTATAGTAGTTATTGCAGCAGCTCTTAGCAATTTAGGGGTAAATGTAACCTCTTTTATAGCTCTACTTGGTGCCATAGGCTTAGCTGTAGGATTGGCATTAAAAGATTCTATATCCAATATCGGTGCTTCTATATTGATCATGGTATTTCGTCCATTCAAAGTTGGCGATTTCATCACTGGTGGTGGAGAGAGCGGAACCGTAGAAACTATAAACCTCTTTAGTACAATCCTAAAAACTCCAGATAATAAAGTCATAACTATCCCAAATGCCTCAGTCATAGGTGGCTCTATCACAAATTTTTCAGAAAAAGAGACTAGAAGAGTGGATTTTACTTTTGGTGTGAGTTATGATGATGATATCAAAAAGGTCAAAAATATCCTACAAAACATAGTAGAAGATGACCAAAGAGTCCTAAAAGATCCAGCACCTCTTGTAGCAGTTTCAGAACTAGCAGATAGTAGCGTAAACTTTGTAGTAAGAGCCTGGGTAAAATCTCCTGATTATTGGAGTTTCTACTTTGAGACAATAGAGAGGGTGAAAATAAGATTTGATGAAGAGAGTGTAACTATCCCATTTCCACAAATAGATATAAGAAGCCAGCAAAAGTAGGGGTGTTTTGATACTCAAAATAGTAGTAGGTTTTTTTGTTTTAGCATTTTTTGAAACTATAAATGGAATTTTTAGAATCCACTATCTACACAAAAGAGTGGGCAAAAAATATGCGAAGATTCTATCTTTTCTTTTGGGCTTGATATGGGTTTTTTTAGTTAGCATCGGACTAGTTTTGTGGGTTGAGCCAAAAACAACCCTTGAAGCTTTCTACATTGGAGTTCTTCTAGCTATCCTTATGATATCTTATGATCTGTTTGTTGGAAGAGTTCTTTTCAAGCTCTCATGGAGCAAAATATTTGAAGACTTTGACCCACGCAAAGGAAACCTGCTAGGATTTGGCATGATGCTCATGGTAGTTATACCACTTTTTTTATATTGGACTTTTGATTTTTAACCCCTGCAAAAAGACAGTCTTAAGTATAACTTAATAATTTAATAAGTTGCATTAATTTCTAATTTTAAGATTTTTTGAGGTAGAATTCAGCACTTCTCGTGATAGTAAATTTTAAAGGGGATTAGTTTATGTCTGATAATATGAACAGGAGAGACTTCTTGGGCATGACATTAGGTGGCATTGCAGCAATTGGTGCTGGTGCATCACTGTATGCTATGAAAAAAAGTTGGGATCCACTTCCTAGTGTCATTTCAGCAGGTTTTACCACAGTAGATCTAAGTCCGATGGATAGTGGTGAGCTTAGGACAGTTGAGTGGAGAGGTAAGCCAGTTTACATTCTCAAAAAGAGTGCAGATATGAGTAAATGTGCAGATAGAGATGTGCAAGTTGGAAATGATGACTACTCTGTAGGGGTGCAAATTTGTACTCACCTAGGGTGCATACCATCTTATATACCCGCAAATCAAGTTTTCAAGTGTGCTTGTCATGGTGGTGAGTTTGATGCTTGCGGTAAAAACACATTTGGACCTCCTCCATCTCCAATGGAGATACCTCCATTTAAGATAGATGGCAATAAGTTGGTTCTTGGCGAAGAGGGACCTGAGTATCTAAGACTAGTTGGCAAAGCGTAGAGGGAGAGTATAATGGCAGAAATAAAAAAAGCAGATGGATTGGTTGATTGGCTTGACCAAAGGATTGCCCTAAGAACACTTACAAAAGTGTTGTTGACTGAGTATTGGATACCAAAAAATATCAATTTTCTTTGGGCGATGGGTGTTGTACTAGCAGTACTTTTCAAAATTTTAGTGATCTCTGGAATCTTCTTGATGATGTACTATAAGCCAGATATTAACTTGGCTTTTGATTCGGTAAATTATACGATAATGCAAGAGGTTGAGTATGGATGGCTTTGGAGACATTTGCATGCAGTTGCAGCTTCAGCAATATTTCTTGTGATTTACATACACATGTTTGTAGCAATCTACTATGGCTCTTACAAAAGAGGTAGAGAGGTGATTTGGTTAACGGGTATGTTACTGTTTATGACCTTCTCAGCTGCTGGTTTTAGTGGATATATGCTTCCATGGGGTCAGATGAGTTACTGGGCAGCTGCGGTTATTACAAATCTTTTTGGTGGGATTCCACTAATTGGTGAAGAGCTTGTTATCTGGATACGAGGAAACTTTGTAGTAGCAGATGCAACTCTAACAAGATTTTTTATGCTTCATGTATTGTTGCTTCCTTTAGCAATAATTACAATCATAGCACTCCACTTCTATGCTCTAAGAGTTCCACATGTAAACAATCAAGATGGTGAAATTTTGGATTTTGATGCTGAGGCAGATAAATACAAAGCAGGAAACAAAAAAGAATCAAAAGTTATTCCTTTTTGGCCAGTCTTTCTTTCAAAAGATATATTTGTACTAAGTGCATTTTTGGTTGGATATTTCTACCTGACATTTTTTCACTTTAATTTTGCTATGGATCCTATAAATTTTGATCCAGCAAACCCTATGAAAACTCCAGCTCATATCTATCCTGAGTGGTACTTCTTGTGGTCTTATGAAGTGTTAAGAGGTTTCTTCTTTAGTTCTGATTTGGGATTGGTAGCATTTGGTATTGCCAATGTGATATTTTTACTACTTCCTTGGCTTGATAGAAGTCCTGTAGTTGCACCTGCACACAAAAGAAAAGGCTTTATGATCTGGTTTTGGCTATTGATAGCTGACCTTATTGTGCTCACAATTTATGGAAAACTACCTCCAACAGGTATAAATGCTTGGATAGGATTTGTAGCTTCTATCACATTTCTTGCACTATTTTTTGCTCTACCTTTTATCACAAAAGCAGAAGCAAAAAATGCAAGCAAGGGGGCGTAAATGAGAGATTTAAAAGCATTAATAATTGTAGCGATTGTAACTGGTATCATATACTGGGGTGTTGAGCCTTTAGCTCATGGAATTATGCACCCTCCAGTAAAAGCTGCAGAGTATGATTATAAAGATACTCCAATACTTCCAAAAGGTGATGTAGCAAATGGAGCTACTCTGGTTCAAACAAACTGTGTAGCTTGTCACTCAATAAAATCTGAAGGTTTTGAAGCACCTATGAGCGACCTAGATAGTGCAAATAGTTATGGTGTAGTTCCTCCTGATCTCTCTACTGCTGGTAGTATGTATCATGAGGGATTCTTGGCTGGATTCTTAAAAGATCCTGTGAAGGCAACAAATTTATCTCATAAGTTTACAGATAGCAAGCCTTACCCTATGCCAGGTTATTCTTGGATGAGTGATAGTGATATTGCTGATATGGTCGCATATCTAAGATCAATAGCCAAAAGTGATTTGAGCGGTAAAGAGATTTTTATAGATGCTTGTGCTAGATGTCACTCTTTGAAGTATGACAAAGTCTTCTCAAGCACACCACAAGATATAGTATCAAACTATATGGGTAGCACACCACCTGATGTATCTATGATGATAAAAAGTAGAGGAGCAAAATATCTACACACATTTATAAACGACCCACAAAAGCTTCTACATGGTACAGCAATGCCTAAAGTTGGTCTCACACAAGAGGCTGAGAAAAAAGTGGTAGATTATATGGAATCCATAGGGGATTCTAAAAAAGAGGAGAGAGAATCATTAGGTGTAAAAGTCATCATATTTACAATTATAATGACCATTTTCGCATATCTATGGAAAGTAAAAATTTGGAGAGATGTCCACTAAGACATCTCCTAAGGAGGAGTTAAAATGAAAAAATTAGTAATCTCAGCAATTCTAGCTGGTGCAACTCTGCTTTGTGCAGATGAGACGATGCAGGCATCTATGTCGAAGATGGAAAATGGTTTAACACTTATACAAAAAGGGTTTTTGTATAACAATATAGAGAGCATAAATCTTGGTATCAAAGATATCAATGATGGAAATGAGCTCTTTGGAAAAAAAGAGATGGAGGTTTATCTTCCAAAAGATAAAAAACACATGACAAATACAGCTCAAATAGCTTCTGACAAGATAGTCAAATCTCTCAAAGAGCTAAAAGAGCATCTTGATAGCAAAGAGTATCTAAAATCTCACGAGTCTTATGCAAATGTGATAACAGCTTGTGCTGCATGTCACAATCTTGTAAGAAGCTGGTAAAACTAAAACATTGCCATAGAGAGTGTTGCAACTGCTGCACTCTCACTTCTTAGTATTATCTCACTTCCAAATTTATATCTCTTGTGCCCACTAAATAGCTCTCTCTCTTCATCGCTAAATCCGCCCTCACAACCTATAAGGAATCTAGAGTTCTCCTTTAGTAGCTCTACTCTATTTTCACCCTCAAAATCTACTACAACTATGTCATTGTGATTATTGAGCAACTCTTTTAGACATCTCTTCTCTACTTCTATCTCTATGAGATCAGATCTACCGCACTGTTCACAAGATCTGATAGCTATTCTTTTTAGCCTATCTAGATCATAGATTATGTTTTTTTGAGATCTTTGGCACATCAAAATAGAGAGTTTACTAACTCCAATCTCATTTAAAATTGGAATTGTTTTTTCAATGGTTTTAGATTCAACACCACACCAAAATAGCTCTAGTTCTCTTTTTGGTTTCACTTCCAAAGATATAGAATCCAACATCTTCAAAATGGCCATCCTCCTATCTATAGAGGTGATCGCATAAGAGTATAGATTTTTATCTTTCAGATTCCTGCATTTGATAATATCATTGGCTTTTTTTCTTCTTGCTTTAAAGATGTGATTATATTGCTCTCCTCTTATCTCTACAACCTCTTTGCCACAATCCTCCAAATATACAAACTGCAAACTACCCTACTGCATCAAAAAATATAGACTAAAATAGTAACAACTAAAATCATCAAAAGATCAAAAGTATATTTTTTCTTGGCAAAATCCCTAAACTCCTCTTGCAACATAGGCTCATCTGACCTAATTGGTCTAAGCTTTTTCACTCTCTTTATCTCTGAGGCAATTAGATAGATTGTTGCTAAACTCATGATTAGATTCATAATAGTAAAGTACTCTTTGACAAAAATCGCCAAAATCAGGCCAGAGAAGCTAAGAGATGCGATAACTCCAAAATATGCTGGTGTAAAAAACTTAACACCTTTTGCCATCCTTATAAAATTTTTCTCATATATAACAAGATATAGATTTCTCAATGGCATAAGCGGAAGTAGGATTAGAAAAAAGAGATGCACATCTATAGCAAAAAAAATAATCTCATTAGCAAACTCAGTCATTTTACCCCACTATTTAAAAATTGTCGTTATTATATCAATGATAGATAAATATAAAATTGAGTAGGAGTGTAAGTGAAAGAGGCAGTAGTATTACTAAACATGGGTGGCCCCTCTTCTCTTGTAGAAGTTGAGATGTTTTTGAGAAATATGTTTAATGATCCAAACATACTCAATATAAAGAGTGATTTTCTAAGAAAAATGGTAGCATCTTTTATTGTAAATAGAAGAGTTGAAGAATCAAAGAAAAATTATGAAAAAATAGGCGGTAGCTCACCAATTATAGGGCATACATTTAGTCTAATTGAAAAGCTTAGAAGCTTGGATGATTCTAGGTTTTATACTTACTCTATGAGATATACACCACCTTTTGCAAAATCTGTGATTGAAGAGTTGAAAAGTATGGAGATAGAGAAGATTACACTTTTCTCTATGTATCCACAATACTCCACTACTACAACTAAATCTTCTATTGATGAGTTTAAGTCTTTATTAGATGATGCACAATTTTACCCTGAGATAAGTATGGTTGATAAATATTATGACAATAGAGAATATAACATAGCAATTATAGAGAGAATCAAAGAGAGTCTAAAAGAGAGTAGTGCTAGTGAATTTGATCTGATTTTTTCAGCACATGGACTACCGCAAAGTGTTATAGATAGAGGTGACCCATATCAAAAAGAGATAGAAAAAAATGTAGATATTTTAAAAAATATGCTAGGTCATGAAGGGCTAGACTTTAAATCAGTTACAGTCTCATACCAATCAAAAGTAGGTCCAATGAAATGGATTGAGCCAAGCACGGAGAAGAGATTAAAAGAACTAAAGGGTTCAAAAGTTATAATCTATCCTATTGCTTTTACCATTGATAATTCAGAGACAGATTATGAGCTATCAATAGAGTATAGAGAGTTGGCTTCAAAACTAAATATAGAGGATTATAGGGTCTCAAAATGTCTAAATGATTCACTTCTTTTTGCAAATTCTATAGTATCTCTAGTTGAGAAAGTTACAAATTAACAAAAATAGGATATACTATCTCAAAGAGTAATAAATAGTATCAATAAGTATTAAGGGTAGGTAGCAAAATTTTGGACAGCATAGTTAAAATATCTATAGCAAATGGTATTTTTTGGATAGACATACCAGAGGTCAACCTAAAAATCCTATGCGGGACACCAGCTGATAGTATAAAACATCTCATGAAAAGAGGTCTTTTACTCCAAAGGGAGAGCAAGGGTGTCAAATTTGAGACAGGGCCAAATGCCATACTACTCTCTGATATTATGCTTCAAAATGGAAGTTTTTCAAATATGGGCGAATTTCCAGTCTTGCAGATGCTTTATAGGCAAGGTATGATAATACCAAATCATCCAAATAATAGTGGAAAAAAACCTCTACTTATAGGCTCAGGCGAGCAGATAGAATCTCAAATGCTCTACATTTACAGAGGAAATTATGGTCTTACCTCCATAGAGGAGATAATAGAATGTGGATACTCAGAAGAAGAGGCTTTAGCACTTATGAACATCAAGCTAAAATTCGCCTTTGGGTCAATAAAATCAAGTGATGAATTCATTGATAGCTGTATTGTTGAGGATAGCAAGACCGAAATAAGGGATGGCGTCTTTATAGAGAGGATTGAGAGCAATATTTTCAAAATCGATTATAAAGATCAATCCCAAATAGTAGATTTAAATCTAAAAGATGATGAGCACTATCCATCTCCCTATCCTTTGGGATTTTATAATATCAAAAGAGACTATTTTGGCATAATACACGCAGGTGAAGGAGATGGCTGGGATCCTACTAGACCATGCATGAGCTCTATCCTTCTTTTTCAGGGCAAAATCTATCTAATTGATGCAGGTCCAAATATAGAGAGAAATCTTTTGGCTTTAGGAATTGGAGTAAATGAGATCGAGGGAATTTTTCACACTCACTCCCATGATGATCACTTTGCTGGAATCCCAGCACTTCTTAGGGGAGATAGAAAGATAAAGTATTTTACTACTCCACTTGTGAGATCTGCTGTCACTAAGAAACTTAGCTCCTTGCTATGGATTGATGAGGCGAGGTTTGAGAAATTTTTTGATATATGTGATCTAAAAGAAGATGAGTGGAACAATATTGATGGATTAGAAGTTATGCCTATCTATTCACCACATCCTGTTGAGACCTCACCATTTTACTTTAGGGCATTATGGCAGGGTGGATATAAAACTTATGGACATTTAGCAGATATCACTTCTGATGATGTTTTGAAAAATATGATAAGAGATGATGATACAAAACCTGGTATATCAAAAAAGCTATACCACAAAGTAAAAGAGAACTATCTAAGAGAGTGCGATATCAAAAAAATTGATGTTGGTGGAGGCATGATTCACGGTGATGCTGAGGATTTCAAAAACGACAAAAGCAAAAAAATAATCCTAGCTCATACATCAGGTGAGCTTAATGTAACACAAAAAGAGATAGGCTCTGGGGCACATTTTGGCGGAACTGATACGCTAATACCTATAAATCAAGACTATGAGTGGAGATATGCTTATGAGTTTTTGAGAATCTATTTTCACGAAGTACCTCTTCATGAGATAAGAATGCTTCTAAATGAAGAGATTAAGGTATTTAACCCTGAGACAATTATCATAAGAGAGGGGGAGGTAAATGATAGTATCTATTTAGTGCTAACTGGTATTGTAGAGATGCTACAATCTTCAAAGGTTAGATCAAATAGACTTTCCGCTGGCACACTTATTGGTGAAATAAGTGGAATTATTGGCATACCATCAACTGAAACCTATAGAGCTTGTAGCTATGTGCAAACACTCAAGATAAATAGAGAGCTTTTTTTAGAGTTTGTAAAAAGAAATAGACTCTATGCTGAGATTGAAAAATTAAAAGACAAAAGAGAGTTTTTGCAGAGGACTTGGCTTTTTGGAGAGGAGATATCTTATACCACTCAGATAAAGATCGCTAAAAATATGGTTTTGAAAAGCTATCCAAAAGATTACCATTTTGGTCATGAACTAACAGAGGGTATATTTTTAATAAAAAGAGGGAGAGTTGAGAGACTTTTTGGTGATAAGATAGTTGAAAATATCACAGAGGGAGAGTTTTTTGGTGAAATATCTTCTATCTTTAAGCTTCCTGGCATCTACAATCTAGTAGCACCAACAAATGTTGAGATTTTATTTATTGAAGCAGATATGCTAGAGGATATTCCAATCATCCAGTGGAAGCTCTTTGAGACTTTTCAAAAAAGAAAGAGATTTATTTTGCAATATGAGGGATCGTGTGAACACACTATTCCTTGGGATGAGAGATACACTTTAAATATCCAATCTTTTGATAGCCGACACAAAAACTTAGTGGGAATCTCATCTGCTATCTTGAGAAACATCAAAGATGGCAAAAATAACACATCAGGACTCAAAGACCTTTTTGAAGCACTTTTTGAGTACTCAAGATATCATTTCAAAGCAGAAGAGCTTACTCTAAAGCAATACAACTATCCAAAGCTAGATGAACATAAAAATTACCATGAAGAGATATTAGATAGAGTCTATAGTTTAAAAAAAGAGCTACTAGATAGCGATAAAATAGAAAATGACCTAGAAGTTGAAAACTTTCTAAGAAACTGGATTAGTGAGCATATATTGGTTCAAGATAGAGAATATGTAGAATTTCTTCATAAGCGTGGAGTCTATTAGAAGAAGCTAAAGAGTTTTTACATACTCATCTTTTTTTGATTTTGGTATAGTTTTCCCTTCTGGTATTTTTAAGACTTCATATCTTTTTGTCTCATCTAAGTACCTAATTTCGATAACATCACCAATTTTTATATCTCTACTAGACTTTACAGCTCTATTTTCAACAAAAACCACTCCATTTTCAATCATATCTTGAGCAATAGACCTCCTTTTGACAATATTCACAGAATTTATAAATTTATCTATCCTCATAACAATCTCCATAGTTTATATATATAATATCTCAACTCTTTTTATGTATGTTCAACCATACATTTAATTATTTTATATTCTACCAAGTAATTTCTCTTTATTTAGAAGTGTGGCACAAATTATTTAACTAAATTTTGTAAGCTTATTTCTGAAGGATTAAGTGGTGGTGGCCTGAGCCGGAATCGAACCAGCGACACGATGATTTTCAGTCATCTGCTCTACCGACTGAGCTATCAGGCCTCTTACATTTGAAGTGAAAATGAGGTGAAATTATACCCTGAATTTTTAAATATCAGCTTAAATTAGCTACAAAGTTTTTAAATTTCTCTCCTCTCTCTTTGTATGAACTAAATTGATCAAGTGATGCAGCAGCTGGTGAGAGAAGTGCTATGCTCTCTTTTGAGTGGATTTTATCTATCTTTTT
>JAABSR010000022.1 GCA_011390245.1 Campylobacterales bacterium | reverse complement strand
TTCTAACTCAAAAACTACCTCGCATGTGATACTGTTTGCATTTGAGTGTTCTTTTATCTTGCTAGCATTTGATCCTATAGCGAAGATAGAAATATTTAGCTTTTTTGCAAAATCAAAAAGATCACTCAAATCTGCCCCCTTATCATCACCACCTAAAATCAAAAATATCTTCCTTTTCTCATATCTTCTAAGAGCTTCTATAGTTGCATCTACATTTGTTCCTTTGCTATCATCTACCCAGATTCTACCTCTCAAATCAAAAAACTCCTCTACCCTATGAGAGCCAA
>JAABSR010000021.1 GCA_011390245.1 Campylobacterales bacterium | reverse complement strand
ATACTGAACTGCCACTACCACTAAAATACCTACCCTCTTTCAAAAAAGAGCTTAAACCTGGATAGATATGCATAGCTGGCAAAGCTAGATCATTTAAAAATTTTGCATCATAACTCTCTAGAAGCTCCCTTGAACTTTTGAGAGAGATACTTTCACACTCTTGAAATGGAGAAAAATAGTTCTCCCTATATATCTTATAGACCTCTTTAGTATTACACTCTATGTCTGGAGTCTCTACTTTTAGCTTTGGAATATCATCACTAAACTCACAAACCCTCTCGCCTATTCCATATACATTTGCACTTTTGTATCCATATACAAAAAATGGTACATCAGCCCCAATTTTTGAGCCTATTTTGGCTAGTGTATCTCTGCTTAGATTTAGGTTTAAAATCTCATTGCACATAAGAAGAGTAGAAGCAGCATTTGAACTTCCACCACCAAGACCGCTGCCCTCTTTTATCCTCTTCTCTACTACAATCTTCTCTCTTTTAAAAAACTCTACTAGCTCTTTGCTCTGAGTAAAATCTATAAGCTCTTTTATAGCCAAATAGATACTATTTTTCTCCACAGGACAACTAAACTCTCCTATGATTTCAACAGATTCTGAGGTTTTGTTCTTTGGTAAAAAAGAGATATCATCATAAATCTCTTCAACCCTTACAAACCTAGAGCAAATCTCATGATAATCATCCCTCTTCCCAACTATCTTTAGGAAAATATTAACCTTAGCACATGATCTCATTTTGAGTTTTTGATTTTTGAGTGTAGCTCTCTTAGATCTTTGATATCGGCTTGATTTGTAGCCTTTTTATTCTCAACCAAAACCGCATCTCTTAATTCTTCTCTTAGTATGAGCATATTATCTGGTGCTTCAAATCCAATTTTTACACTCCCTTTATCTACAGAGACAACTTTTATCTTTATATTGTCCCCAATGATAACACTCTCATCCTCTTTTCTTGACAGTATCAACATAAATCTATCCTATTGACTAGGTATTTCACCTCTTTATCTACCTCTATAATAGAGAAGAAATTCTCAAATTTCAAATAAAATATACCATTATCTCTTGTTTTTAGCAAATCAACACTCAGCTTTCTGCCCAAATATAGATCTTGGCTACTACCTAAGTAGAAATTCTCCTCTATATCTAGATACTCCAAAGGATTTAAAAATTTTTCACCATTATATACAAATTTACCCTCTTCTATTCTTTCAAGATTACAAAGAGCACCAAAAACACCAAATCTATTTGCCAAAATATCACCTAAAGACCTAATATAAGCACCCTCACTAACCTCTGCTTCAAAAGTCAAAAATGGGTGTGAGTAGTTTATGATTCTCATATCATATATGCTCATCTTTGAACTCTTAAGCTTAAAATCTACGCTCTCTCTTGCAAGCTCATAAGCCCTTTTTCCATCTACTTTTTTTGCACAAAACTTAG
This sequence comes from Campylobacterales bacterium, assembly GCA_011390245.1. GTDB lineage: Bacteria > Campylobacterota > Campylobacteria > Campylobacterales > JAABSR01 > JAABSR01. Next base: position 17,104 of record JAABSR010000021.1, on the reverse strand, counting down.
GAGGAGTATAGCTTATTTCACCCTTTAGGTTCTCTATCTCTTTTTGGATTTTTGCCAAATCTATTTTTTCTACACTTTTAATACATTCTATTTTTTCTATGTCTAAACTTTCACTTTTTGCACCAAGCCATAGTGTAGCTACATATTTTTTGGGAGTCTTTTTTAAGAATCTAAATAGTCTTGTATATTTTCCAAAAGCAATCACCAAAACGCCTTTGGCAAAAGGATCAAGAGTGCCTGAGAATCCAGCCTTTTTGTTATTGTATTTTCTTTTCAAAAAAGAGAGGTGGGCATTTGAAGAGACAAAGGGGGGCTTATAGGTTACAAAAAGAGCATTCATAAAATTTAGCCTTTAAAAGCTACGCTGCCAAGTTTTTTCACCTCTAAGATGAGCTCTTTTTGTCTCATGTAAATATATTCTAAAAGATAGCCATCATAGGGTTGCTCTGCAAAAATCAATACGACTACTTTGTTGTACTCGCTACCTTCGTTCACTGCTACAACTCTCCCTTTTATCTCAATAGCAACTAAGCCATTTTCATGCGATTTACTTGGCAACTTAAATTGAAGTTTTGCCTGAGAATCCATTATATTTCTTGAGATATTACTTTTGTACTTGATAGCTATTGCTTGAGCTGAGAGATCAAGCATCTCTCCTGTATATGTGTATCTACCTGAGCTCAAAGTTATTGGAATTCTAACATCACACTCTACCCTAGCGTATTGTCTGCTATTTGCACTAAATTCTAAAAAGTTAGGATTTTTTAGAATTGCAAAAGATTCATTATGATCTACATATTTTACCTCAGCAGTCATATCTCTTGGCAGTGAAGCAGATTGCATAACTACACTTTTTTCTATGTGCATAGCATACTTTTGAAGTATCTCTGATTCTACATATATATTTCCATCTTTTATCTTTTTGATTTTTGAGCCAGTGGTTATAGATAATCCTTTGTAGATATTGAGAAGTTTTATAGGATGTTTTTTAAGATATATATTTTCTAGATAATACATCGCCTTATCTTTGCCATCTGCCTCTTCTCCTCCCCTATTTGAAGCCCTATATACAACATATTTACCATCTTCTGGTGTGTACTCTTTTGAATAAAATTTTTCAATAAGGGCAATAGAGTAGTTTAAATTGGAACTCTTCAAATTAACTAGTGTTAGATCACAAAATGGAACGATATCTTTTGTAAATTTATTTAGTGTCATTTTGTCAAAAATATCACCCAAAAAGCTCTCAACTTTTTTTACATTTTTATCATTGATCATAAAGACAATATAGTCTCTATGCCAAATATTAGAATCTATCAATTGCAAATCAAGATACTCTTTTACAAAATTTATAATCTCTTTTGTCAGGTCATAAAATATATCATAAGCAAACTCCTCTATAAGTCTATCTGCATTAACAACTTTTATGCACATACAAAGCACATTGTCATTACTCACACCCCTCTCTAAAAGCATATCTTTTAGATTCTCAATAAACTTTATCCTACTGCTTGTTTTATCATCATTTTTTTTGCTTATGGAGTTGTCTATTTTTATACAAGTTGCAATCTGTTCACCACTAACCTCTAGATTTTTTATATCTATAAGATAGCTCTCTTTGCCATTTTCACCCTCATAAATCACTATTTTTTGTGGCTCATCCATATCACTTAAAGAGCGAAATATTGGCTTATCAATCTCTATTATCTCATTTGGTTTATCGACCTTAAATCTCTCTTTGAAGCCTTCACTAATAAATATAGGATGATTATCTTTTTTTATTACATATAGATTATCACTCTTATCTACAATCTTTTTATACTGATCATTTGCACCCTTCTCTTTTCTTTTTGAAATAAGCGAAGAGGTTATATTTTTATATTTGACTAGGAGGTTTTTTTGATCTATTTTTCTTGGTAGAGAATCTATAAATCTGCATGATATTGCAAGCTTTAGGGATATATAGTCTCTATAGTTATCACTAAAGAGAATACCATCCCAATGATAAGTACTTTTTATAATCTTCTTTACTAAAATTGCTTTATCTTTATCAACTAGAGATATCTCAAAAAACAAAAAATGCGTATTTGGAATAGGAGTCTTTAACACATCTTCCAAACTATAAAATTTAATATTTTTACATATCTTTTTTGCAAACATCGACAAAGAGGTCTCTTTAGGGCAATCTCTTATATAGGATATTTTAAAGCCGCTAAGGTATTCAGCAATTTTATCCATATACTCCTCATTTAAACAGTAATCTTTTTTATAATCATAACCTTTTCTAAATAAAAGTCACATATTTTTACCTATAAATCACTTCTTGAACAAAGCCCAAAAAGCTACGCGTAATCTTGGGTTCTACTTAGCGTAGGGCTCACGGGCAGTTACCGCCCTTTTGAGCAAATATATTCATTTAGCTTTTTTGAATATGCTATAGGCTATATTATCCTTATGAGATATATATTAACTATTGCCCTTTTTTACTCTTTGCTCTACTCCTATGAGATAGAGAGTTCTTATAAGTTTAAAGAGCACAAAATCTACTCTGAACATTTGATAGAGGATATCAATAGCTCTTTTTTGATTGTTGAGATTCCAGATAATATAAACAGATATCAACTTCAATCAAAAAAGCTCTTAGATATCTTCAAAGAAAATGGACATGAGATAAACATATCCTCTCCAGTAGTTCTTTTTGAAAAAGAGATAGATATTGATTTCAAGGAGATAAAAAATCACATCTCCTACCTCTATACAAAAGAGTACATGGGATATGACATCAAAATAGAATCAATAGAAATAGAGCCTACATCTTATTTTGATTTGGATGGATACACGATTGAATATATAGATTTTTCTCAAAACCTACTAAGAAGAGATAGGGGAACTTTTTATGTTGATTTTAAAAGCACAGAGAGAGATAAAAGACTCTTTTTTAGATTCAAAATAGATGCCCACATTGAGGCTTTAGTAGCAACTAAAAACATAGACACCTCTACAAATTTGAGCTACAATAATTTAAAAGTAGAAAGAGTAAAAGTTGGAGAGTTCCTATCACTGCCTCTAAAAATATCTATTGTCGGCAACCATGCAAGCAAAAACTACATAAGAGAAGGTGATATAATAACTAGTAGAGACACAAAAAAAATATTTGCTATAGAAAAAAACTCAAAGGTCAATGCAATCTTAAAGGATGGGCTTGTAAGCATTGAGATAGAAGCAACTGCTATGGAAGCAGGTAGCATAGGAGATACTATAAGAATAAGAATGAATGATAGAACCTATAATCAAGCAGTAGTTATAAATAGAGGCTTAGTGGAGATAAAATGAGAATAATAGTAGCTATAAGTGGTGCAAGTGGAGTAAAGCTTGGTAGAAAGTTTATAGAGTTTTTACCAAAAGATGTAGAGGTTTTTACCATCTATACAGATAGTGCCAAAAAGGTTGCCAAATTGGAGGAGAATGAGATAGTTTATGATGATAAAGAGATTGAAGCAAAAATATCATCTGGCTCATTTCAGAGTGATTGCATGGCTATAATACCATGTTCTATGAATACTCTAGCAAAAATCGCCTGTGGGATTAGCGACAATCTGACCACAAGAGTGGCATCGGTTATGATAAAAGAGAGAAGAAGACTTCTAATAGCCCCAAGAGAGCTGCCACTATCTTCTATAGCACTAGAAAATATGCTCAAGCTCTCACAAAATGGTGTAATAGTTTCTCCTCCTATTTTAGGATACTATAGTCAAAGCGATAACTTAGAAGAGATGGAGAGATTCTTGATAGGTAAATGGTTTGATTCTCTAAATATTCCTCATGATCTCTACAAAAGATGGGAGTAGAAAAAATGCAAGCAGAGAGAGTGGCGATATATCCAGGAACTTTTGATCCTATCACAAATGGGCATTTTGATATTATAAATAGAGCTTCAAAGCTATTTGATAGGATTGTCATAGCCGTAGCAAAATCTTCTGATAAAAATCCGATGTTTGGGCATGATGAGAGAATAAATATGGCTAAAATTGCCACTACTGAGATAGAAAATGTTGAAGTTGAGGGATTCTCCTCTTTGCTAGTTCAATTTGCCCATGAAAAAAACTCAAATATAATTATTAGAGGACTAAGAGCTGTGAGTGATTTTGAGTATGAGCTACAAATTGGTTATGCAAACTCATCTTTGGCTCCCTCGATAGAGACAGTTTTACTGATGCCCTCACTTTCAAATGCTTTTATAAGTGCATCAGTTGTTAGATCTATCATAAAACACAATGGAAAGGTTGATCATCTAGTCCCTGAGGTAATAACAGAAAGATTAAGAGAGCTTCATTGTATATAGTCATAGAGGGGATAGATACATGTGGTAAATCAACTCAAATAGAGCTACTAAAAGAGAGATTTAGTGATGCGATTTTCACAAAAGAGCCTGGAGGTAGCGAGCTTGGAATAAAGCTAAGAGAGATTCTATTAGGCAGTGAGATAGTCTCAAAAAAGGCTGAACTGTTTTTGTTCTTAGCAGATAGAAGTGAACACTACAAAAGAGTTATAGAGCCAAATAGAGAGAAGATGATTATAAGTGATAGAGGTTTTATCTCAGGTATTGCTTATGCGGATGAGTTTGATATAGAGTATTTGATATCGCTAAATAGATTTGCACTAGAATCTTACCTCCCTCAAAAAATTATCTTTTTAGAGATAGAAGAGGATGAGCTAAAAAGAAGAATTGGCTCAAAAGAGCTAGATAGAATCGAAAAAAGAGGGATCAGCTATCTGCTAAATCTCCAAAAAAGAATAAAAGAGATTTTAGAGATTAGCAAAATTGATTATATTCAAATAGACGCATCTATGGATATTCCAGAGATTTTTTCTCAAATTTGCTCTTTCATAGAAGAGTAGCTGTACTATAGAGTAACTATAGAGTAAACTTAAAATATTTTCTGCTATATTTAAGTATTTATAAAAACATGGTCAACTCTTTAGTGAAAAGGAGATTTACAAATGAAAGTATTTTCAATCTATAGCATAAAGGGTGGAGTTGGCAAAACTGCTGCTGCAGTAAATCTATCCTATTTCTGCGCAAAAGATAATCTCAAAGCTCTTATATGGGATCTTGATCCACAAGGGGCAACAAGCTACTATTTTAACACTAAAGCAAAAGTAAAAGGTGGAACCAAAAAACTCTTAAAAGCCAAAGATTTAGAGGAGTATATAAAAGATAGTAGTTTTGAAAATCTAGATATATTGCCTGCTGACTTCTCCTATAGAAATATGGATCTTTTATTAGATAATGAGAAAAAATCTGAGAAAAAACTAGCTAAACAACTTGAGAATCTAAAAAATGAATATGAGGTAATTTTTTTAGATTCTCCACCAAATATATCTCTCCTCTCTGAGAACATATTTAACGCATCAGATTATATACTCACACCTGTTATCCCAACACCTCTATCACTTAGAACTCACCAACAGATTCTAAGCTATTTTAAGGATAAAAACATAAATAGCAAAAAAATATTGCCTTTTTTCTCTATGGTAGATAGAAGAAAAAATTTGCACAAAGAGATAATAGCAGGTAAAGATATAAGCAATAGCCTAGACAATATCATTCCATACTCTTCAACAATAGAAAAGATGGGTATATTTTGCTCTCCTGTAAATGAATTTTCACCAAACTCTTTAGCATCTAGAGCCTATTTAGATTTGTGGGAAGAGATAAAAATAGTCTGCAAAATTGGGCATAGTGCACATCTAAATAAGATATTTGGTAAGGCAAAATAGCCCTTCTTGCGTTGTATTTTATGCCAAAAGCTCTCTTTTGAAGTCATCTGCAAAAAATGCCAAGAGCTCTTTTTGATCCCCACTCCAAAACATAGAGAAGTAGATGGCTTTGATGTTTTTAGCTTCTATCGCTTAAGTGATATAGAGGATCTAATAAAATCAAAATACTATTTTCTAGGTGCTAAGATATATCAAATATTAGCAAGAAGATCTTTATCTCTTTTTGCCAAAGATTTAGAGCTAGAAGATGTAGTAGATGTAGTGCCAATTGATGATAATATCAAAAAGGGTTATGCACACTCTGCAGTACTTGCTAAAGCCTTGAAATCTAAAAATCTAAAACCAAAATATGGAGCATTAATAGCAAAAAATGATATACAATATGCTGGAAAATCACTAGAGTTTAGAGAAAAAAATCCAAAAGGTTTTGAGCTAATTAGAGAGATTAGGGATGAGGTAATTTTAGTAGATGATGTTATCACCACAGGCCAAACCATAAAGGAGGCTAAAAACCTTCTAGAAAAAAAAGGAAAAAAGCCACTTTTTGCTCTAGTTTTGGCTGATGCTAGAGAATAAAGCTTTAAAGGAGTTATATGCTTGTTTTTGACATAGAGACAGTTCCAGATGAGGATCTTATAAGAAAGGTTTATGATATTGAGGGCGAAGGGATTGAGGTGTGCCTAAAAGCTCAAGATATACATAAGGAGAGTAGTGGGAGTACATTTCTACCTCATCCATTTCACAAAATAGTCTCAATAGCTGGAGTAATCACAGATGAGTTTGGGAAATTTATCTCAGTTGGCTCTTTTCCAAAGGGAGATAGCGAAGCAAGCGAAGAGGAGCTTATATCTGAATTTTTAGGTTTTATAGATTCTAAAAATCCAAAAATAGTCTCTTTTAATGGAAGAGGTTTTGATATACCAGTGATTATGCTAAGAGCTATGAAATACAATATCTCATGCCACTCTTTTTTTGAGGAGAATAATCAAAAATATAATAAAAATAAGTGGGATAACTACAAAGCTAGATATAGCGAAAACTTCCATCTTGATCTCTATGACTCTCTTGGTCATTTTGGTGCTACTAGGTCTCTCAAGCTTGATGTAGTCTGCTCAATGGCAAATATACCTGGCAAGTTTGATGTACATGGCTCAGAAGTTTTAGAGTTATATTATAGTGGTGAATATGAGAAAATTAGAGAGTATTGTCAATCAGATGTTTTAAACACATATTGGCTAATGCTAAAATATGAGCTGCTAAAAGGAAATATAGATATAGAAGAGTATCAACTATGTCTAGAGAGTCTCAAAGATAGAATCCCAAAAAATAGAAGCTACAGCGATATTTTTGTACAATTCCTAGATATAGAAACTACAAAAAATAGATAAGAGGTGTTATGCTCGGAACTGAAATAAGTGAATTTTCTGATAATAGATATGAAATAAGGGCTTATCTTTGTTATCTTTTTAACAGAAATGTAAAAAACTATCTGCCTCATATTGAACTATCTCAGATTTTAGCTGGGATTGAAAAGATAAAAAGAGAGGTGAGCATATTCAACGCTCTCTATGTTCTTGATGCTAGTGGAGTCCAAGTGGTTGATACTATATCAAACATAAATGGTTATGAGTGGGGAAAGGGAGAAAATTTCAACAATAGAGCCTACTTCTACAGGGCGGTCAATGAAAAAAAATGTATTTTAACTGATCCATATCCATCTCTGATAGAGGGTATTGTGGTTGTAACAGCTGCATATCCAGTGTATGATGAGAGTAAAAAATTGCAATATGTCGTGTGTGTTGACCTCCCGCTAGAAGAGACAAAAAGGCTTATTAGACCAAATCCACTAAATGCCCTCTTTGCAAAAACTAGCAAAATAGTTTATGGAACACTCTGTGTCTCTTTGATGTTTGTAACATTTTTGCTCTTCCTAAAGGGTATGGTGAGCCTTGTAAGTGCGATAGAGCATTTTGAGAAGCTAGATATAAAAGAGATGTTTGAAGCAACTATCCTCCTAACCCTTTCACTAGCAATTTTTGACCTAGTAAAAGCAATATTTGAAGAGGAGGTTGTAGGAAGATACAAAGAGCGGGGAGCCTTTCAGATACATAAAACAATGATTCGATTCTTAGGATCAATTATTATAGCTATCTCTATAGAGGCGCTTATGTTGGTATTTAAGTTTACTATTATAGAACCAGATAAGATTTTATATGCTGTCTATCTTATAGGTGGAGTTATGATGCTTCTTATAGGTCTATCTTTGTATATCAAATTTGCTTCAGCTGCTGAGAAGGAGAGTAGAAGTTGCTAGTAGGTATAGTTGATTATAAAATGGGAAATCTAGCATCAGTTAGCAACGCACTTGAGAAGATTGGAGTTAAGTCAAAAATATGTTTCAATCCTGAAGAGATAAAAGATTTTGATAAGATAATACTTCCAGGTGTTGGTGCTTTTCCAGATGCGATGGATCACCTAAAAGAGCTCTCTTTGATTGAACCAATTGTTGAGTTTGCAAAAAGTGGTAGAGACCTTTTGGGTATCTGTCTTGGTATGCAGCTTCTACTTGAGAGGAGCTGTGAGTTTGAGAAAAAAGAGGGTTTAGCTCTCATACCTGGAGAGGTTGTTAAATTTGATAAAGATAGATTGAGCAAAGAGGAGAAGATTCCACAAATGGGCTGGAATAAGATTTTTCAACAAAATAGCCCAAAGATATTTAGAGGATTAGAGGATTCATTTTATCTCTATTTTGTTCATAGCTACCATGCACTTTGTGAAGAGAAATATATCATTGGCAAAACATACTATGGATATGAGTTTGCAAGCGCTATAAGACATGAAAACATATATGGAATCCAACCTCATCCAGAAAAGAGTCATGAAATAGGACTTAATATATTAGAAAATTTTATAAAGGAGTGAAGAGGTGATTATTATTCCAGCAATAGATCTTAAAGATGGAAAAGCAGTTAGACTTACAAAGGGGTTGATGGAAAGTGCTAAAATATATTCTCAAGATCTAAGCACTCTTGCAAAAACTTTTCAAGATTTGGGTGCAGAGTGGTTACATGTTGTTGATTTAGATGGTGCTTTTGCAGGTGAACCAAAAAATCTAGCTTGTGTAGAAGAGATAAGAAGAGCTTGCGATTTAAAGATAGAAATTGGCGGAGGTATAAGAGATGAGGAGAGCATAAAAAGATATGTAGATATTGGAATAGAGAGAATCATACTAGGATCTATTGCACTTAAAAATCCCAAGTTTGTAAAAGAGATGTCTAAAAAATATAAAATAGCAGTAGGGATTGATGCAAAAGATGGATTTGTTGCAGTTGAGGGATGGGCAGAAAATGGAGAGATGGAAGCTATAGCTTTAGCAGAAGAGTTTAGCAAAACTGATATAGATTCTATTATTTGTACCGATATTTCCAAAGATGGCACTTTAAGCGGTGTAAATGTTGAGTGGACTTTGAAGATGAGAGAGGCTAGCAAAAAGCCAACTATAGCAAGTGGAGGAGTGAAGGATATAGGGGATATAGAGAAGCTAAAGATGACTAAAGAGATAGAAGCAGTAATAGTTGGGAAAGCTTTTTATGAGGGGACTTTGGATCTTGTAAATGCTTTTAATATTTTAAGAACCTAAAATGTGTTAATATTTTTGTTAAGAAAGAAGAATAAAGAAGATTGATAGTTAAAATTGATTATGAATACTGTTCAAAAGGTCAAAAGGAGAGAAATTGAAACTGATGGTAGTCGATGATAGTTCTACTATGAGAAGAATTATAAAAAATACTCTAGCTAGGCTTGGTTATAATGAAATCTTAGAGGGAGAGAATGGTGTTCAGGGCTGGGAAGTTATGGATGCCAATTCTGATGTAGATGTTTTGATTACTGACTGGAATATGCCTGAGATGAATGGATTGGAGCTGGTCAAAAAGGTCAGAGCTGATGAGAGATTTAAAGATATACCAATCATTATGGTCACTACAGAGGGTGGAAAGGCTGAGGTTATTATAGCCTTAAGAGCTGGAGTAAATAACTATATTGTTAAACCTTTTACTCCGCAAGTTTTAAAAGAGAAGCTAGAGGCAGTCTTAGGAATCAATGAGGGGTGATGCAAGATCACTACTATGAGCTTGTAGTAAACCCAAGCTCAGATAGAGAACTTTTTTGTGAGCTTATACTTGAACTTACAGGAGAGGCTATTGAAGAGGTAGGGGATTGTATATATGTCAGAAGCTCTAATCCTCTAGATGAGATTGTCTTTGGCATAGAGTGTTTCAGGGATGAGCTTACAAAACTACTTGGCAAAAAGATAGAAGTAGAGTGTGAAATATCCAAAAAAGAGAGTGAAGATTGGATTAAGAAGTACCAAGAATCTATCACACCTATAGAGGTTGGAGATTTTTTCATAACTCCAACTTGGTCAAAAAAAAGAAGTCAAAAAAAATATGAAATTTATATAAATCCAGCACTTGCTTTTGGTTCTGGACATCATGAGAGCACTAGCTCATGTTTGGAGTTTATCTCATCTTTGAATCTAGAAGGCAAAGCTATACTAGATGTTGGATGTGGGAGCGGTATTTTGGGAATTGCTTGCTCAAAAAAGGGAGCAAAAAGTGAAATATGTGATAGTGACCCTTTGGCACTAAATGAGGCAGTTAAGAATTTTGAACTAAACAATCAAAAGCCTTACAGCTCGTGGATAGGTTCAGCAAATCTTTCACAAAAAGAGTATGATCTAGTAATTGCAAATATTGTCTCAGATATTTTGATTGCCATATCTAAAGATCTTACCTCTACCCTTAAAGGTGAGGCTATCTTGATACTCTCTGGTATTTTATGCCAAAATAGAGATAGAGTTTATAAAAAATTCTCTAGCCTTGGTTTGGAATTTCAAAAAGAGCTAATAAAAGGCGAATGGGTAACAATGAGTTTTAAAAATAGTAAAGGTATTTAATGTCTAATAAGAAAAATGATAATGACAACAACAATAACAACTTTTTTCAGCAAAATCCACTACTGCTTTTTGCTATATTTTCTATTGTTACAATAATTATCTTTAGGACTTTTGTGTCACCAGAAGATGGCACTATGGGTTCACAAAATCAGCTAACAAACAGTGGAAATAACCAAGCAGTATCACAAACAAAAAAGATCAACTACTATGAACTTAAGCAGTTGATACAGAATAAAAGGTTAGATTTTGTAGCAATTGGACAATCTTCAATAAAAGCTGTCGGTTTTGAAAATGGAAATAAAGTTGTCTATATAACCCAAAGAGTAAATCCTGATGATACTCTTATTCCATTGCTAGATGAAACTGGAGTAGAGTATAGTGGATATAGCGAAAACAATTGGTTTACGGATATCCTATTTGGATGGGTGTTGCCAATTTTTATATTTTTTGCAATCTGGATGTTTCTAGCTAGTCGTATGCAGAAAAATATTGGCGGCGGAATACTTGGAATGGGAAGCTCAAAAAAGCTTGTCAGTGCAGAAAAACCAAAAATCAAATTTGATGATGTAGCTGGAAATGATGAGGCAAAAGAGGAAGTTGTAGAGGTTGTAGATTTCTTGAAAAATCCAGATAGATATGTACTTCTAGGGGCGAAAATTCCAAAAGGTGTACTTCTTGTAGGACCTCCTGGTACTGGTAAAACACTTCTAGCAAAGGCAGTCGCTGGTGAAGCTTCTGTGCCTTTTTTCTCAGTTAGTGGTTCTAGCTTTATTGAGATGTTTGTAGGTGTTGGTGCAAGTCGTGTTAGAGATTTGTTTGAAAATGCAAAAAAAGATGCTCCCTCTATCATATTTATAGATGAAATTGATGCTATTGGTAAAAGCAGAGCAGCTGGGGGCATGATAGGTGGCAATGATGAGAGAGAGCAGACACTAAATCAGCTTCTTGCTGAGATGGATGGCTTTAGCTCAGACTCTTCACCTGTCATAGTTCTTGCCGCGACAAATAGACCAGAGGTTCTTGATCCTGCACTTTTAAGACCTGGTAGATTTGATAGACAAGTGCTTGTTGATAAACCAGATTTTGATGGAAGGGTAGCAATTTTAAAAGTCCATATTCAAGACATCAAACTCTCAAGAGATGTTGACCTAGAAGATGTTGCAAGATTGACAGCTGGCTTAGCTGGAGCAGACTTAGCAAATATCATAAATGAGGCAGCTCTTCTTGCAGGAAGAAAAAACAAAGAAGAGGTCTCTCAATCTGATTTTAGAGAGGCAGTTGAGAGATCAATTGCAGGGCTAGAGAAAAAAAGCAGAAGAATCTCACCAAAAGAGAAAAAAATAGTAGCCTATCATGAGTGTGGGCATGCACTACTTGCCGAGACTACAAAAGGGGCAAAAAGAGTTACTAAAGTCTCAATAATCCCAAGAGGTCTAGCAGCTCTAGGATACACGCTAAATACACCAGAAGAGAACAAATATCTTATGCAAAAGCATGAACTAGTTGCTGAGATAGATGTTTTACTTGGTGGAAGAGCCGCTGAGGAGGTCTTTATTGGTGAGATCTCAACTGGAGCTAGTAATGACCTAGAGAGAGCTACTGATATTGTAAAATCTATGGTAAGTTACTATGGAATGAGTGATGTTTCTGGACTAATGGTCTTAGAGAAGCAAAAAAATCTATTTTTGGGCGGTGGCATGGGTAGTACTAGAGACTACTCTGAAGAGATGGCTAAAAACATGGATGCTTTTGTAAAAGAGTTTTTGAGTGAAAGATATGTAGCAGTGCTTGAGAGATTAAGAGAGTATTCAGGTGCTATAGAGAAGAGCGTCAAAGAGCTATTTGATAGAGAGACTATAGAAGGCTCTAGAGTTAGAGATATTATCAAAGAGTTTGAAAATGAAAATGGCATGAAAAGCAGATTGGCAAGCGATAATGAGAGAGATATTGTAGAGCATGCGAACGAGGATGAAAAAAAAGATGACAACAAATCAGATAATAGCTAAAGAGGGCTATAAGCCACTTGGCTTCTCGTTATTTTTTCTTCTATTTCTATATATAATAGATTCTTCATCAATAATTTTCTTTCTCTTTTCTCTTTTAAGCCTTTTTATAGCCTACATCTATAGAAATGGCGAAAGAATACAAGAGGATGACTGTGATGATGTCTATATCTCGCCAATTGATGGAAAAGTTATATCCATTGAGAGCAAAGATGACTTTATTGAGATTGAAATTTCTCATGGTATTTGTGATTCTCACCTTCTTAGAGCACCATACAGGGGGGAAATCGTAGATAAAATGCTACTAAATGGTGCTGGCTTACCGCTAAAGCACCAAAACTCCAAAACAGTAAACCAAAGAGCAAAAATAGATATAAAAAGCGAAGAAAGAGTAGTAGGGATAGAGATGCTCTCAAGCATATTTACAAAATCTCTAAATATATACAAAAATATACAATCACACACCAAAAGAGGTGAAAGGATTGGATTTTTTCTATATGGAAAAGTGTTTTTAAAGCTACCATCAAATACAAGGGTCAAGGTCAATGTAGGAGATGAGGTGAAATCTGGAGTTAGTACCATAGGATATATCTCCTAGTATATGAAAAAATCTCCTCTTTTTATACTACCAAATCTCTTCACAGCGGCCTCAATATATCTTGGTATTTTAAGTATTATGTATGCTAGCAAGGGTGAGTTTGCAATAAGTTGTTGGCTTGTCATTATTGCAATGGTATTTGATGGATTAGATGGCAGAGTGGCTAGGATGACAAACACTACTTCAAAGTTTGGCATAGAGTTTGACTCTCTAGCTGATATTGTCTCTTTTGGAGTTGCACCAGCATTGATACTCTATTTTTACCAAGGAGAAAACTTAGGAAAATATGGAGTAGTAGTCTCTGCACTTTTTGTTGTTTTTGGAGCTATTAGACTTGCTAGATTTAATATCTCTACAAACTCTAGTGAGCCAAATATATTTATAGGATTGCCTATCCCAGTAGCTGCGATATTTGTAGTATCTTGGATTTTAGTAATTGATAAATATAGCTTTCCTATAGAGTTTATATATGTATTTGTCGTTCTAGTATTTACCATCTCTTTGCTCATGGTTAGCAATATAAGATATCCCTCTTTTAAAAAATTCTCAATAAACCCAAAAAATAGAAAAAAAATCTTTATAGGACTTATAACTATTCTTGCTGGAATCTACCTTTTCCCTAGAGAAATTATTACTATTTTTGTAACTATATATATTCTCTTTGGTCCTCTAAGGGCGATATACTATATGTTTTCAAAAAGATACAATGTAGAATAACTATCCAACTTTGCATGCTTTAAGTAAAAAGCTTTAAGTAAATTTAATACTATTTAGTGTAGTCTTCTATACAATTTTAAATCTATAAGGAGTAAGTGATGAATAAAAATTCAAAATGTCCTCATTTTTATATTTTCAAAACAGATTATCAGTGCGATTTTCCACAAAAACTCCTGCAAAACCTACTCCTGCCTAACTAATAAACTTTTTTAACACAATCAAAATAGAGAACAATACAATTTAAGGAACAAAAAATGGATCAAGATATAGTTAAGATATTTGATACAACTTTGAGGGATGGGGAGCAATCTCCTGGTGCTTCTATGAATACAGAAGAGAAAATAAAAATTGCCAAACAGCTTGAAAAATTGAAAGTTGATATTATAGAGGCTGGATTTGCAGCAGCAAGTCCAGGTGATTTTAATGCCATAAAAAGAATATCAGAAGTGGTTGAGGGAAGCATAGTGTGCTCACTTGCTAGAGCACTTGAAAAAGATATCAAAGCTGCAGCAGATGCTATAGCGATGGCAAAGAAAAAGAGAATCCATACATTTATAGCAACAAGCCCTATTCACATGGAATACAAGCTAAAAATGAAGCCTGAAGATGTGATAAAAAGAGCTGTAGATTCTGTAACTTATGCTAGAACTTTTGTTGATGATGTAGAGTTTAGTTGTGAAGATGCAGGAAGAAGCGAAATTGGATTTTTAAAAGAGATACTAGATGAAGTGATAAAAGCTGGAGCTACAACGCTAAATATTCCAGATACCGTTGGGTATAGATTGCCTCATGAGATGGGAGAGTTGATAAAAGAGCTTCATACCTTTGTGGGTAATAGAGCCACTCTTTCAGTGCATTGTCACAACGATCTTGGGCTAGCAGTTGCAAACTCTATGTTTAGTATCTTAAATGGTGCAAGACAGATTGAGTGTACTATAAATGGTCTTGGTGAAAGAGCTGGAAATGCAGCACTTGAAGAGGTTGTCATGATCTTGAAAACAAGAAAAGATATTTTTGGCAATATCGATACAAAGATAAACACAAAAGAGATAGTGCCCTCAAGCAGACTTGTTGCAAATATTACAGGGATTGAACCTCAACCAAATAAGGCAATTGTGGGCAAAAATGCATTTGCACATGAGAGCGGAATCCATCAAGATGGGGTACTAAAAAATAGTCAAACCTATGAGATTATGAGTGCAAGTGAGATCGGTTTAGACCAAAGTAGCTCTATTGTATTAGGCAAACACTCTGGAAGGCATGCTTTTAGAGAGAAGATAAAAGAGCTAGGTTTTGAAGTAGGTGAAGATGAATTAAATAGAGCATTTGATCGATTTAAATTGTTGTGCGATAAGAAAAAAGAGGTCTATGATGATGATATTAGGATGATTATTGGAGATGAGACTTCAAATATCCCTAACACCTTTGAACTCATTGGAATCCAACTAAGCGACTGCTCACTTGGTGGTATGCCCTATGCTGCAATAAGCATAAAACATGAAGAGAAGATAACCAATGATGCAGCTATTGGAAATGGCTCAATTGATGCTATATTTAAAACAATAGATAGAGTCTGTGGCTACTCTGGACAACTTCTAGACTATAAAGTAGAAGCTGTAAGTCGTGGCAAAGATGCTTTAGCAAAAGTAGTAGTCAAAGTAGTTTTTGATGATGATAAACCAGCTGTGATAGGACATGGTCTAAATATTGATACCATCCTAGCAAGCGGAAAAGCCTATGTCAATGCTCTAAATAGCTACCTCTCAATGAAAGAGTTTTTGAAATCCAAAATGGATGATAGCCAAGGGATATAATTTCCTTGGCCAAATGATGGACTTATAAACTATCTTCCCTACTCTTCTGTCTTCTCTTCAACATAGCCTGCACCATCATGGACTTTTTCTTTGCTCCATTTATAGGCATCACCTGTGTCCTCTTTGGCACCTTTCCATGTAGAAGAACATCCACTAATACTAAAAACAATCAAAACCGTTATGAGAAATATTCGAACCATATAACCCTCCTTATTTTGGGTAGATTCATCATATCGCAATATTTAGCACCTCTACTCTCTTATTTAAAACTACATAAAAAGACTAAAGATTTATCAAGTTTTTTGCCTCTTTTATTATTTTTTCATCACTACTTAAATCCAAAAACTTAAACTCTTTTCCGCTTTGAGATTTTCCACTAAAAAGATCTCCTGAATTTCTGAGCATTAGATCAATTTCTGCGATTTTAAATCCATCATTTGTTTTGCAAAACTCCTCTAGCCTCTTGTGCTCTTTAGTTTTTGTGTATAAAAAACAGTAGCCCTTTAGTCCATTTCTACTAACTCTCCCCCTTAGCTGATGAAGCGTAGCAAGTCCTAATCTATCAGCACCAGAGATTACAATAGTTGTAAGTTTTGGCAAGGAGATTCCTACCTCAACAACTGTAGTGGCCAAAAGAATACTCCCTTTTTCTCTAAACTCCTCTATAATCTTCTCTTTATCTCTATCTTTACCATGTGTAGAGTAAACATTCTCAAACCTAGCTTTCCAAAAATTTGTCGCATCATTTAATGCTTTATACTCTAGATTCTCGCTCTCCTCTACAAGAGGATATATTATGACTACTTGATGATTTTTTGATATCTCCTCCTTTATGTGTGCTAGTATCTCTCTAAAATCATTTTTTGAGACTATTTTTGTATCTATCTCCTTTTTGTATGGAAGCTCTTTGATAAAAGAGAAGTCCACCAAAGCAGAATCTATAAGAGCTTTTGTTCTAGGGATTGGCGTAGCTGAAAACTGCAACACATGTGCCCTCTTCTCTTCAATGCTATTTTGTCCACTAAGCACTCCTCTTTGTGCCACACCAAATCTATGTTGCTCATCTATCATGATAAGATCAAACCCTCTCATCTCTTTGTAAAGAAGTGCATGAGTGCCTATTATAAAATCTCCACCCTCTTCACTCTCTTTGCTGTTTTTACTAACAAGTCTTATATCTATATGACTTGGAAGATACTTTTTTGCCTCACTATAAAGCTGAGAGGCTAGGATA
>JAABSR010000020.1 GCA_011390245.1 Campylobacterales bacterium | reverse complement strand
TTTTTTGCCCTCTTTTTGTTTTTCTAGTAGTTTTCTTTTTCTTGTGATATCGCCACCATAACATTTAGCAGTTACATTTTTGCCCATAGATTTGATAGTCTCTCTAGAGATGATTTTATTCCCTATAGAGGCTTGGATTGCTACTTCAAATAGTTGTCTTGGGACTATCTCTTTCATAGCACTTACTAGCTCTTTTCCTTTTTGGTAGCTTTTCTCTTTTGAGACTATGTTTGAGAGTGCATCTACTATTTCGCCTGCTACTCTTACATCTAGCTTGCAAAGATTCCCCTCTTCGTAGCCTATAGGTTCATAATCAAAAGAGGCGTAACCCTTCGTGCATGATTTTAGCTTATCATAGAAGTCCATCACTATCTCATTTGTTGGGATTTTGTAAACTAGCATCACTCTAGTTTCATTTATGAAATCCATCTTCTCTTGCACGCCTCTTTTGTTGTTTACTAGAGTTATGATATTTCCTAAGAATTCACTAGGGACTATGATGGTTGCTCTCACATAAGGCTCTTCTATTTTTGCAATCCTCTGCTCTGGTGGAAGCTCGCTTGGATTTTGAACATTTATGACACTTCCATCTGTTAGGTGCACTTTATAGACAACAGTTGGAGCTGTAGCAATTAGCTCCAATCCAAACTCTCTCTCAAGTCTCTCTTTTACCACTTCCATGTGCAAAAGCCCCAAAAAACCAACTCTAAAACCAAAGCCTAGTGCCTGAGAAGTTTCAGGCTCAAAATTTAGAGAGCTATCATTTAGTTTTAGTCTGCTAAGTGCATCTCTTAAATCTTCAAATTTATCAGTCTCTATTGGATAGATTCCTGCAAATACAAATGGCTTTGCAGGTTCATATCCCTCTATCGCCTCTTTTGTAGGGTTTTTGAAATCAGTCATAGTATCGCCTACTGTTATATCATCTACATTTTTTAGCCCCAAAGTGACGACACCAACTTCTCCTGTTTTTATCTCTTTGGTATCTAGCTTATATTTTGGATGTGGGTATGTAAGATTTAGCACTTCATGAGATTTTTTAGTTCCCATCACTAAGATTTTTTGCCCCTTTTTGATGGAACCATCAAAGACTCTAACAAGTGCTAGAGCACCCAAGTAGTTATCAAACCAACTATCATAAATGATAGCCTTAGTAGGTGCACTCTCTTCACCATTTGGAGGTGGGATTCTATCAATAATCGCATCTAGAAGTTCGTTAATACCTATCCCATTTTTTGCACTGACATTTACAGCATTTGAGCAATCAAGCCCAATAGTATGCTCTATTTCACCCTTTACATTTTCAGGATTTGCAGCTGGCAAGTCTATTTTGTTTATTACTGGAATAATCTCTAGATCATTTTCAAGTGCTATATAGACATTTGCAATAGTTTGTGCCTCAACTCCTTGAGAAGCATCTACTACTAGAAGTGCACCTTCACAAGAAGCTAGAGAGCGACTTACTTCGTAGCTAAAGTCAACATGTCCTGGCGTGTCTATGAGATTTAATATATACTCTTTATTATCTTTTTTGTGTATCAGCCTTGCAGATTGTGCTTTTATGGTGATACCTCGTTCTTTTTCTATATCCATAGTATCCATCATCTGAGAGCTAACCTCTCTATCACTCATCGCTCCACACTCTTGAAGCAGTCTATCCGCTAATGTGCTTTTTCCGTGATCAATATGAGCAATTATTGAGAAATTACGGATATTTCGCATTTGTATTCCTTGAAGAAGAGAAATTTAAAAACGCGGATTCTATCACAAAGTAGATTTAGCAGCGTCAATTAATGCGTTTAAAAATTTGTTATATTCAACTGGTTTTTTTATGTAGTGATCTACTTTTATTTTTTCTGCAAGTTCAAGGTACTCTTGGTTGTTGTAGGCAGTTATTATTATTATTGGTAGGTCATGCTTGATCTCTTTTAGTGCTCTAGCCATCTCTAGACCATTCATCTCACCCATCTCTATGTCTGTCACCACAATATCTGGATTTTGATCCTCATATATTTCAAGCCCCTCTAGAGCATTTCTCGCCAAAAAAAGCTCCTTGACATCATCTTTTAAAATATCACTCATGACCTCAATTGTCGAATTATCATCCTCAACAATAAGAACTTTTTTCTCTTTTAATATTAATAAATCTGCATTCTTTAATGACATGACTTCCCCTAATTCTATAGAAACTAGAATATTGTATAATAAATTGTCTCAATATATGATATTAAGGATTCTATATTATGAAAATAGATTTACACAACCACACAAAACTCTGCAACCATGCAAATGGTGAAATGGAGGAGTATATTTTAAAAGCTATAGATGAGAAGATAGATCTATTTGGATTTTCAGACCATGCGCCTATGGAGTTTGATGCTGGATATAGGATGAGTTTTGAGGCGATGGAGTGGTATGAGAGAAGTGTAAATGAGCTAGCTATGAAGTATCAAGATAAGATTGAGATTATTTTAGGCTATGAAGTAGATTTTCTAGATGGTTATGTAGATTCTAGGATTTTGGATGCGGATGTTGATTATCTCATGGGATCTATACATTTTCTAAATAGATGGGGTTTTGATAATCCAGAATCTATATTTGAATACAAAAAAAGAGATATCAACGAGGTATGGAGAGAATATTTTATGGCTCTAGAAGAGATGGCAAAAAGTGGGAAGTTTGATTTTGTAGGACATCTTGATCTTATTAAGATATTCAAATTTTTACCAAAAGAGGACATAAGACCTACTATAGAGAGTACACTTAGAGAGATAAAAAAATCAAATATGGCTATAGAGATAAATGCCTCAGGCCTTAGGAAGCCAATAAAAGAGCAGTATCCAAGCAGGGAGATTTTAGAGATGGCTTATGGTTTGGATATACCTATAACCTTTGGAAGTGATGCTCATGAGATTGAACATATAGGGTTTGAGAGGGCAAAAATAGAGAATCTAGCTAAAGAGATAGGTTATACAAAATGTGCAAGATATAAAAAAAGAGATAGAGAGTTAGTTGAGTTTTAATCAGAGCTTTCGTTGATTGGTATGAAGATAATAAATCTAACTCCTATGATTTTTTTCTCAAATTTGATATTTTCTGCAATTATCTCACCTTTGAAGTTATCCTCTACTATTTTTTTACTCATGTATAGACCAACTCCGCTACCTTGAGATCTGTTTTTGGTTGTAAAATATGGGTCAAAGATTTTATTTAGATACTCCTCTTTTATCCCACCCCCATTATCGCTTATAATTATCTGAACAAAGGCATTATCTTTTCGTATCTCTACTTCTACTCTACCTCCATCATCGCCAGTTTTGTCTAAAATAGCATCTTTTGAGTTGTTCAAAAGATTTATGATTACTTGATTTAGTCTATTTTTTGAGCCATGCAAAAAGATCTCATCTCTGCTGTATTTTATGCTAGTCTCTATGAAGTTATTTTCATAGGTGGCACTTACTAGATTTAGTGCACTTTTTAGAGAATCATTTAAAGAAAACTTTTCACCTATGTCATCTTTATAAAATCCCCTAAAGTCATCTATAGTATTTGAGAGATAATCAACCTGATCTACAATAATCTCTACACTCTTATCTAGAAAACTATCATCTATTGTATTCATAGCTTTATATATTGGAATTTTTGTGATAGTTCCTTTTATAACATTTAGAGGTTGTCGCCATTGATGTGCGATATTACCTATCATTTCACCCATAGCTGAAAATCTTGATTGTATCAAAAGTAGTTCATCTTTTTTTCTGCTCTCAGTAATATCCATGCCATTTATTAAACCAGCATTTTCCCCACCAACTATCACATGAGAAGTTGTGACAAAAATATGTCTTCTTTCACCATTTTTTCTAATTAGACTCAAATCCTTATAAGTAATGTTCTCCCTCAGGTTCCCTTCAAGCCTTTTTCTTGCAACATTTTTTAGATTTTCTCTATCCTTTTCCCCTAAGAGTTCATATATGGAGATTTGAAGTAGCTCTTCTAGAGAGTAGCCACTGATTTTTAGAAATGATGGATTTGCGTATATTATTTTTTCTTTGTATAGAGCTATGGCTATTGGCGAGTTTTCAGCCATAACCAAAAAGAGATTTTTTTGCTCCTCTAGCTCTTCTGTCCTTTTGAGTGTTATATATTCAAGATTGCTATTTATATTTCTTAGCTCATTATAGTATGCTACACTATCTATCTGCATGCGGTGTAGTGCGTTTTGTGTATCGCCAATCTCATCTTTTGTTGCTACCTCTTTTATGTTTACCTTTGGGTTATTTGGGTCAAACTCATCTATCTTTTTTGAGAGTAAAACTAGTGGAGTTATATATTTTTTGATCCTAAAAGATGATATCAAAAACATAAAAGTGATAAAAAGCAGAACAATAAAAATAAAAAATCTGTGAGTTTTTACAGTATAGTCATAATCTTTTTTTGAGTAGAAGAGTTCAAAGGTTGCTATATTTTGCTCACTCCTAGGAGCTACTACTAGCGATGTTGCTTTTATATGCTCTTTGTATAAATATCTATTTTTTAGTGCAATAAGCATGGCATTGCTATTATCATAAATATTAATAGCCAAAATTTTTGGATTTTTCTCCATAGCATCATCTAGAGATCTTTTTACATTTTCCATAAGTCCTAGCTCAACTTTTGAGGCTATATCCAAACTCATTATATCTGCTAAGAGGCTAGCTTTTTCTATCTCATTTGCTAGCAAACTCTCTTCGTATATCTCTTTGTTGAAAAGTAAAATAGAGACTATAACTATGAGCATTACAAAAAGATGGAAGAACAGAATCTTAGTTCTTATTGAATATCTTTTATTAATTAAATTAACCATCTTAATATCCTAAATTTAGCATATAGCAGATATAGTAATAGTTCAATTTTTGATGATAAAACATATAATATCTGTTTCAACAAAGGAACCTAAAACTATCTTTCGCAATATATCATAAATTGCTTCTTAGAATCTATAGAGTAGGAGTTTAGATTGGGTAAAAAATCAGACAATATAGACTATGCAAACATAGTAGAAAACACTACAGATACTATAGTAGTGACAAATATAGAGGGGGAGATAGAGTACGCAAATCCAGCATTTTTGAAAACTTATGGTTTAAAATTAAAAGATGTGATGGGAAAAAAGCCAAATATCATAAAGTCTGGAACTCATGATAGAGACTTCTATGAAAAAATGTGGCAGGTTATCTTAAGTGGTAAAGCTTTTAGAGGGGTTTGTGTAAATAGCACAAAAAATGGTGAGCTTCTTTATGAAGAGAAGACTATCACACCACTTAAAAGTGGAAAGAAGAAGATAACTGGTTTTGTCTCAATAGGCAAAGATATCTCAGATAGGATTATGAGTGATAAGATCATACATGATAGAAACAGAAGGATAGCTCTCCTACTTAGTGAGGAGCAACATCTTAGAAGAGTTCTAGAGAGGATTGCAAAAATAAATGAGGTGATTATCTACTCTTTAAATGTGCAAGATATCATAAATAAAAGTACACTTATCCTCTCACAGCAACAGCAGTACGAGCTAGTCATCATAACGCTAAAAGACAGAAATAGTGGAATCTTGGAGATATCTAGCAAGCATGGAAAGGCACTAGAGGGCTTAGATTCTAACTTTGATGAAGAGTTTTTTAATTACAAAAAAGAGTTTGCAAAAGAGACGATAATAAACAACTCTCCAATAGTTGTAGAGAGAGTTGAAAACAGAGTGAAAATTCAAAATTGGCTTAAACGATTAAAACTTGAAGAAACTAGATCTTTTATATCTTTGCCACTTAGACCAAAATATGATGAAGATCCATACGGAGTAATCACTGTTTTTACCAAAAATAGTCTGATCTTAAAAAAAGAGGCGAAATTTCTAAAAGATATATCTGAGACTTTAGGATTTGCTATTAGCTCATTTTATGAAAGAGAGCTTCTAAAAGAGAGAGAGACGCTTTTAGTACAGCAGAGCAAGCTAGCATCAATGGGTGAGATGATAAGCTCTATAGCACATCAGTGGAGACAGCCACTAAATGGAATCTCAGGGGTTGTAGCAAACCTATATGACAAATATGAACTAAAAAAGATGAAAGATGAAGACTTTAGCGATTCTGTAAAGGAGATAAATCTTCTACTCAAACATCTCTCACAAACTATTGATGATTTTAGAAACTACTTCAAGCCAGATAAGGAGTGCGAGATTTTTGATGTTGTGGAGGTTGTAAAAGAGGCAATAAGAATATTTAGAATCCAGCTAGATGATAATTTTATAGAGCTAGAGTTGATAGAGGCAAAAGAGAGTAGATTTTACTCTAGAGGTTTTTTAAACGAGTTCAAACAGGTGATTTTGAATCTTTTAAATAACTCAAAAGATGCGATTTTAGAGAGAAGAAAGATGATGAAAAACAAGACATCTTTTGATAGTAGCCTCTTTAGTGCAAAAATATCAATTAGCTTTAAAAGCGATAGTGGATATAATTACATCTCCTTTGAGGATAATGGCAAAGGTATAGATTCTGCTAAAGTAAATAGAATCTATGAACCATACTTTACGACAAAGGGTGAAGGAGCTGGAACTGGTATAGGTCTGTACATGTCTAAGATGATTATAGAAAATAGCATGGATGGTGAACTTTTTTTAATAAAAAGAAAAAATCCAACAATTTTTGGAATAAAACTTCCAAAGTTTAGTAGAATTAGGAGAAATGAATGAGTGAAGAAGATATAGCACTAATAGGTAAAACATCAATCCTCTACATAGAGGATGACGAATCAACAAGAAAATCAGTATCTCAACTTCTTGAGAGAAGGGCTAGAAAGATCTATATTGCTAGACATGGTGTAAGTGGTGTAGAGATTTTCAAAGAGAGTGGAGATCATATAGATGTAGTGATAACTGATGTGAGGATGCCTTTGCTTGATGGAAATGATATGATTACTAAAATAAAAGCTATCAATCCTAATGTAAAGATTGTAGCTATCACTGCTTATCCATACGACATAGAAAACAGAGATCAGTTTGATCAAGTTCTCTCAAAGCCAGTTGATAGAGATGAGCTTTTTGAGGCGATAGTGAAAGCTGCACCAAATTATTTGAAATAGGATTTTTATGAGTTTGCTTGAGCAAAAAACTTTTATCAAATCTATACCTCCCTTTGAGGAGTTGAGTGATGATGAGCTTGATTTAGTGTGTAATAATCTAGATATAGAGTACTTTAAAGCTGGTCAATCCATAATAGACAAAGATATCAAAGAGCACTATCTCTACTTTATTATAAAAGGAAAAGTTCAAGAGTACGCTCCTCTAGATAATGAGAGTATATCAATACTTATAAAAAGTCAGTTTTTTGACCCGCTCTCACTTATTGAAAATAGGGTAAAAAACCACTTCAAAACAGTAGAGGAGAGTATATGTTATCTTCTCCCAAAAGATATCTTTCTAAGAGTTGTCTATCAAAATAGTAAATTAGAGCACTACTTTTTCCAATCAATTTCACAAAAACTTAGCCAAAATCTCACAAATGCTCAAAATAGAGAGCTTGCAAATTTTATGGTAGCAAGAATTAAAGATGCATATATCCAAAAACCTCTATACATAGAATCAACAAGTAGCATATATAAAACTGTAGAGTACATGAAAAAAAATTCACT
This sequence comes from Campylobacterales bacterium, assembly GCA_011390245.1. Lineage (GTDB taxonomy): Bacteria > Campylobacterota > Campylobacteria > Campylobacterales > JAABSR01 > JAABSR01. The sequence continues at coordinate 11,548 of JAABSR010000020.1, read as the reverse complement.
AACCTCTATACTTGTGAAAAGGGGCGATGAGTTTGGTATCGCTACGGACACTGATTTTAGGGAAAAAGTGATACTAAATAGGCTAAGTTTTGATGAGCCTGTAGAGAAGATATCCACTTTTGGTCTAAAGAGTATCAAGGATGATGATTTTCTTTTTAATGCTCAACTCATGATGACACGCCACAATATAAAAAGATTACTAGTGCTTGGCGAAGATGAGCAGATTTTAGGTATCATAGACCAGATATCGCTAACTAGCTTTTTCTCTTCACACACTTATGCAGTTGCAAATGAGATTGATAGAGCATTGAGTGTTGAAGAGCTAAAGAGTGCAAGTTTGAAATTTATAAGAATCATACAATCTCTTTTTGCCAAAGGTGTGAAGGTTAGATACATCTCAAAGCTTCTTAGTGAGCTAAATAGAAAGCTTTTTGATAAGCTTTTTTCTATTTTGGCACCACCCCAGCTACTACAAAAAGCTGCACTGCTTGTGCTTGGAAGTGAGGGTAGAAGCGAGCAGATTCTAAGGACTGATCAGGATAATGCACTTATTGTTGCAGATGATTGTGAGCTTAGTGACGAGCAGATATTGGAGTTTGCAGATGTTTTCACCAAAACATTGTGTGACTTTGGGTATCCAGAGTGCAAAGGTGGCATCATGGTAAATAATCCCTTGTGGACAAAAAGAGAGAGTGCGTACAAAAAGCAACTAAAAGAGTGGATAGATAGAAAAGATAAAGAGGATTTTATGAATCTAGCTATTTTTGTAGATGCAAATTGTGTTGCAGGAGATCCTGCTTTGCTAAAAAATATCAAAAATTACATAAACTCTGAAGTTGAAAATTCTGCTTTTTTCTTCTCTACTTTTGCCTCTTTTGCTCTCATTTTTCCAACTCCACTTGGACTTTTTAATGATTTCAAAGTAGATAAAAATGAGCACAAAAATGAGCTAGATGTAAAAAAAGGTGGCGTTTTCCCAATGGTTCATGGTATAAGAGTAATCTCTCTTGAGAAGAGGATAGAGGAAATTTCAACTGTTGAACGGATAAAAGAGCTAAACAATATAGGTGAAATAGACAAAGAGTTTGCAAGTGAACTAATAGAATCTTTTAATTTTCTGCATACATTAAAACTAAAATCTAGCCTTAAAAAGCTAGATCTTGGACTGAGTGCTGATAACTATATAAAGCCTGATGAACTAACTACGCTTGATAGAGATATGCTAAAAGATACATTTAAGATCGTAAATAGGTTCAAAAAATTTCTTACAAGCAGATACAGATTAGAGTATGTTTCGTAAAATATCTACATATTTCAACAAAAAGGGGCTAAAAGATGAAAAGTATAGCTATCTTTTTGATGAATATAGTGGAGATGAGTGTGTAGTTTTTGATTGTGAGACAACAGGGCTAAATCCAAAAGAGGATGATATTATCTCAATTGGTGCTATTAAACTTAGGGGTGATAAAATCTTAAGCAGTGAAAAGTTTGAGAGATTTATAAAACCAAAAAAAGAGCTAAATGGCGAAAGTATCAAAATTCATCAGATAAGAGGGTGTGATTTAGATAGTGCAAAAGACATCGATAGCTCTATTATAGAGTTTTTAGAGTTTATTGGCAATCTTCCACTTGTGGGGTACTATCTAGAGTTTGATATTGCAATGATAAACAAATATGTAAAACCAAAACTAGGCATCAAACTTCCAAATAGGCAAACAGAGGTCTCGGCAATTTACTACAACAAAAAGCTAGGTCTTATACCTCAAGGTGTGATTGATTTGAGGTTTGATTCTATTATGAAGGATTTAGACTTGCCATTTATGGGGAAGCATGATGCTATAAATGATGCGTTAATGACAGCACTTATTTACATAAAACTACAGAATATTAGAAGCATATCATGAGAGTTTTTATATCCCATGGTATAATTGGCATAATGGCGGCAGAGGGATAATATAGGAGATTTGAGATAAATAAAAATAGAGTTATGCAAAGGAGACCTAAATGAATGTAGAGCTTTTAGAGAGGATCAAAAATAGCCCTAGCTATAAGGAGCTTTTAGAAAAAAGGGATAAATTTACATGGGGATTAGCGATTTTAATGTTTTTTGTATATTTTGCCTTTATATTGATTATTGCTTTTGCTCCTGAAATTTTTGCTATAAAAATTAGTGGGGTTATAACACTAGGCATACCTATTGGTGTTGGAGTTATAGTTTTTGCTTTTGTTATCACTGGAATCTATGTAAAAAAAGCAAATAGTGAGTTTGATAAGATAATCGCTCAAATAGAAGAAAGTGTAAGGGAATAGTCATGGAAGGGATAAACTATGAAGCTTCTATTATGTTCCTCATCTTTGTTTTTGCAACTCTTGGCATAACATATTGGTCAGCAAAAAGAACAAGAACTGCAAAAGATTTCTATACTGCAGGTGGTGGGATTAGCGGATTTCAAAATGGTCTAGCAATTTCAGGTGACTACATGTCTGCTGCATCTTTTCTTGGAATTTCAGGATTAGTGTATCTTAAAGGATATGATGGTCTTATCTATTCTATTGGATTTTTGGCAGGTTGGCCAATTATTACTTTTCTGATAGCTGAAAAGCTTAGAAATTTGGGCAAATACACATTTGTAGATGTAGCCTCTTATAGGTTGAGACAGACACCTATTAGAGTAGTTGCTGCTACTGGATCTATCACTGTTGTGATATTTTATCTAATAGCACAGATGGTTGGAGCTGGAAAGCTAATAGAGCTTCTTTTTGGTTTGCCTTATGAGTTAGCAGTTATTGTTGTTGGTCTGCTTATGATTTTATATGTCACTTTTGGTGGAATGTTGGCCACCACTTGGGTGCAGATAATAAAGGCTATTTTACTTCTTTTTGGAGCAACATTTATCGCAATTGCTGTATTGTACGCTATGGATTTTAGCTTTCACAATCTTTTTGAGAAGGCCATAGAGGCAAAAGATGGAGATGAGAGTATTATGGCTCCAGGTGCTCTGTTGAGTGATCCTTTAAATGCTATCTCTTTGGGTGTTGCCTTGATGTTTGGTACAGCAGGTTTGCCACATATTTTGATGAGATTTTTTACAGTTGCTAATGCAAAAGAGGCTAGAAAATCTGTATTTTATGCTACTGGCTTTATTGGGTATTTTTATATTCTAACCTTTATTATAGGATTTGGAGCTATTGTTTTGATATCTCAAAATCCTCAATATCTTGACGCAAGTGGAGAGATGTTGGGTGGAAGCAATTTAGCAGCTATCCACCTTGCAGATGCAGTTGGCGGATCTCTCTTTTTGGGCTTTATCTCAGCTGTAGCCTTTGCTACAATTTTAGCAGTTGTTTCAGGCCTTACATTAGCTGGTGCATCTGCTATCTCTCATGATTTGTATGCAAGAGTTTTTAAAAAAGACAAAGTAGATGAACTAGAAGAGATGAAAGTCTCTAAAATTGCCACTATCTCTTTAGGTGTTGTTGCAATGCTTTTGGGGATTGCATTTGAAAATCAAAATATAGCTTTTATGGTTGGTCTTGCTTTTGCAGTTGCTGCATCTGTGAATTTTCCAATTCTTTTCCTATCTATATACTGGAAAAACTTAACAACCAAAGGGGCACTTTTTGGTGGGGTAGCTGGGCTATTTTTGTCTCTTATTTTAGTTATTTTGAGCAAAACTGTATGGGTTGATATTTTTGGATTCTCAGAAGCTGTTGTTGGGTTGGACAATCCTGCTCTAATCTCTATGAGTGTTGCATTTTTGGTTATTTGGTTTTTCTCAATAACTGACAAAAGTGGTGATGCAAAAAAAGAGAGAGATGCATTTGAGGCTCAATACATAAGGTCGCAAACTGGAATAGGAGTCTAAAATGTGTATTTTTGATACACAAAAATATATTTTATATGTTTTTTTACACTAATTTTTTATCATGCTATATTATTGCTATACTATTTATATAGTATATGTCAAATCTATTAATAGGAGTTGTTATGAGTGAAGAACTACAGAAAAAACCTGTTTTTATGCCAAATAGAAGCTTTGCTAAAGAGGCAAGAATCAAGAATATGTGTGAATATAGAGACTTAATACTTGAGGCAGAGGAAGATTATGAGGGTTTTTGGGCGAAACTAGCAGATGAGAAGATAGATTGGATAAAGCCTTTTGAAAAAACACTAGATAGCAGTCAAGCACCACACTATAAGTGGTTTGTAGGCGGAAAATTAAATGTCTCTTATCAATGTATTGATAGACATCTTGATCTTAGAAAAAACAAAGCCGCAATAATATTTGAAGGTGAGCTTGGAGATAAAAAGGTTATCACATACAGAGAGCTATACTATGAGGTAAACAAAACTGCAAATCTTCTAAAAAATAGATTTGATATTAAAAAGGGTGATAGGGTTGTTATCTATCTGCCTATGATTCCAGAAGCTGCTTTTATGATGTTAGCTTGTGCAAGAATCGGTGCTATCCACTCTATAGTGTTTGGTGGATTTAGTGCGGAGGCTTTGAGAGATAGAATAATTGATGCTGAAGCAAAGCTAGTAATCACTAGTGATGGAGCATACAGAAGAGGTAAACCATACCTCCTGAAACCTGTCGTAGATGAGGCTCTTAAAGAGGGTTGCGAATGTGTCAAAAAAGTACTAATAGTACAAAGAAATAACGAAGATATAAGTTATGTTCCTGGTAGAGATTATATCTATAATGAGCTAGTAGAGCTTGAAAATCCTACATGTGAGCCTGAGCCTATGGATAGTGAAGATCCCCTCTTTTTGCTATATACCTCAGGAAGTACTGGCAAACCAAAAGGTGTTCAACACAATCAAGCTGGATATATTTTATGGGCACAACAGACGATGGAGTGGGTTTTTGATGTAAAAGAGAATGACACATATTGGTGTACTGCTGATGTTGGATGGATTACAGGTCATACTTATATAGTCTATGGTCCTTTGGCTATGGGTGCAACTACGATTATGTTTGAAGGTGTGCCAATATATCCAGATGCAGGCAGATGGTGGAGAATGATTGAGGAGTATAAGGTAAACCAATTCTATACAGCTCCAACTGCTATAAGATTACTACACAAAGAGGGTAGAGATGAGCCAGCAAAATATGACCTAAGCTCTTTGAAGGTTTTAGGAACAGTTGGTGAGCCAATAAATCCAGATGCGTGGATGTGGTATTATGATGTCATTGGTTCTGGAAAGTGTCATATTGTGGATACTTGGTGGCAAACTGAAACTGGCGGACATGTAGTTTCACCTCTCCCTGGAGCAACACCAATCAAACCTGGATGTGCAACTCTTCCTCTCCCTGGTATGATAGCAGAGGTTGTTGATGAGAATGGAAACAAGAAGCCTGTAGGGGAAAAGGGACTTTTATGTATCACTAAACCTTGGCCTTCTATGATTAGAGATATTTGGGGTGATAGTGAGCGGTTTAAGACAAGCTACTTCTCAACTGCCAAAAAAGATGGGAAGCCAATATACTTCTCAGGTGATGGTGCGATGTATGATGAAGATGGTTATATCACCATAACTGGAAGAGTAGATGATGTCATAAATGTTTCAGGCCATAGAATGGGAACTGCTGAGATTGAAGCAGCAATAGCCAAACATCAATCAGTAGCTGAAGTTGCTGTAGTTGGCAGACCAAATGACCTCAAGGGTGAGTCAGTTTTTGCTTATGTTGTTTTGAAACCTGAAGTGGCTGATAATATGGCAGAAGAGATTGAGCTTTATAAGGAGATAAATAAAGTAATCACAAAAGAGATAGGTCCAATAGCAAAAGCTGATGATGTAAAATTTGTACCAGGCCTTCCAAAAACAAGAAGTGGAAAAATCATGAGAAGAATCCTAAGATCTATAGCAAAAGGTGAGGAGATAACTCAAGATGTATCAACGCTAGAGGATCCAAGTATTGTTTCAAAAATCCAATCTTGTGTGATATAGAGAGTGTAATTAATCACTTTTGGTGTAAAATTTTACCAGAAATATCTCTAGGGGTGATTTTTGGTTATTAAAAGTGCAATAGTCTGTGATAAAAATAGAGAAGAAAAACTTGATGTAAGAATTAAAGATGGAAAAATATTTGAGATCTCTAAAGTCATCAAAGAGGAGCAGGACGAAGAGATAATATATGCAGATGGATTATATCTTCTGCCCTCTTTGATAGATTTGAATACCAGAGTACATGATGATGCTCTAACTATCAACAACTTAAAAAAGCTCTCCAAAGAGTGTCTAAAGGGAGGAGTTGGAAGTGTTGCTTTAATGCCAGATAGCACTCCCCCTATAGAGAGCGAAGCAGTTGTCGAGCTTGTGAATACAAACAAAACTGAAGCAAATATCTATCCAGTGATCAAAGCTATAAATAGAAATCTCAATCTATCTGATATCTCCATACTTATCAAAAGAGGCTGCAAGGGAATTTTTGCAGATTCTGACCTCAATGGAAATATGCTACGAAGAATTTTTGAGTATGCAAATATGTGGAAAAAGCCACTTTTTTGCAGATGTGAAGATAGCTCACTCTCTAGCAATGGCGTCATAAATGATGGATTTCTCTCTGCAAAGATGGGACTACCTGGGATTCCTGCACTCTCTGAGACAAAAGAGGTAGCAAAATTGTGTGAGGTAGCTATAGGCACTGAGGCAAAAATAGTCATCCAAGCAATAAGTAGTGAGAGAAGTTTGCAGATAATAAATAGGTCATCTTTTAAAGAGAAGATCTACTCAGAGATATCAGTTCATCATCTAGCTATCACAGAGGATTTGTGTGAAAAGTTTAATACAAGCGCAAAAATAAAGCCACCCTTAAAATCAGATACCACAAGGAGAAGACTACTTGAAGCACTAAAAAGAGGTGAAGTTGATCTTTTGACTTCGCTTCACTCTCCAAAATCTGTAACAAGAAAAGATGTTGCTTTTGAGTTGGCTGACTTTGGTATTGATGCTATCTCTGATTACTTCTCAATACTCTATACATTTTTGGTCAAAAATTCACATATCAACCTACAAAAACTCTCCGAGCTAACAAGCAAAAATCAAGCTGAAGTTTTGGGTATTGAAGGCAAAGGTCTTATAGAGGTAGGCTATATAGCAGATCTTATTTTGGTAGATTTAAAGCCTTCAAGATTGATTGAGGATAGATTCTCTCCATACTACAACTATATATTTTATGGTGAAGTTTGCAAAAATATCATAGAGGGCAGAGTTGTTTACTCAAGATAGATTATGAAAATTATCGCACCCAAGTATATCCTAACTTGCAATAGTAGCTTTGAAATATTAGAAAATCATGCACTTATTTTTGATGATAAGATAAAAGAGATTGTAAGCAAAGAAGAGGCTATTAGAAGATATGGAAGTAGTGTATTTGTGGATGAAAATATAGCTCTAATGCCCGCTCTTTTTAATGCTCATGTACATTTTGAGTTTAGTGGAAACAGAGGAGAGTTGAAGTATGGATCTTTTGATAGATGGCTTGTAAGTGTTATAAAAAATAGAGAGAAAATAGTAGCAGATGTAGAAGCCATTAGTGAGGCTATTTCTACCTCTATCTCAAGTGGTGTTGTAGGTTTTGGAGCTATTAGTAGTTATGGAATCGATCTAGAGTCGCTTCAAAGCTCAAAAGCAAAGGTACTATATTTCAATGAAGCAATAGGCTCAAATCCAGCTGTGCTTGATACGCTTTTTAGTGATTTTCTAGCTAGAGTTGAGGATTCTTTAGCATTTCAGAGTGAAAGATTTAAAAGTGCAATAGCAATCCACTCTCCATACTCTGTACACCCACTTCTTGCCTCAAAGGCTTTAAATGTCGCTAAGGAGAGGGATTTAATAACTAGTACGCATTTTCTAGAGAGTGCTCATGAGAGAGAGTGGCTAGATAGCTCAAAGGGGTGGTTTTTTGAATTTTTTGAGAATTTTTTTGGGGTAAAATGTTCCTCAAATTTCACTTCTCACTCATTTCTAGAGATTTTTGAAGGGCTAAAATCTCCTCTCTTTGTACATGCTTTGGAGGCAAGAGATGAGGAGCTTGATAAAATTGATAAGCTAGGAGGTTACATAGTTTCTGCTCCTAGATCAAATAGATTACTAAATAATAGATATCTAGATATCTCAAAAGTGAGTCAAAATAGATTGATTTTTGGGACAGATGGGTTAAGCTCAAATAGCACTCTATCGCTTTTTGATGAGCTAAGAGCCGCTCTTTTTGCGTATGAAAAAGAGGATATAAGATACCTCAGCAGAATCTTACTTGAAGGTGTTACAAGGAAAGCAGCCAAAGCTTTAGGCTTTGATAGTGGAACTATCAAAGAGGGGAAGAGTGCTGATATTTTAGAGATTGATATTTGCGAAAATTATGATATTGAGGATCTTGCTATGCATATAATTTTAAACACTACAAAACCAAAATCAATCTATATAGATGGGGAGAAGATTTGAGAAATTTTTTTAGAATACTTTTTTTACCAATAACTGCACCACTTGATTTTATAACTAAATATTTCAAGGCTATACTCTTTTTAACTATACTCTTTTTTATCATTGCCTCTATGGAGGATGACAAAAACAGTATAAGTAGCAGCGAGAATCTAGCCAAAGTATATCTGCGTGGAGCGATTCTTGATGCAGGTGGCTTTCTAGAAGAGCTTAAAAAAGCAGATAGTGATAATATAAAAGGTGTTCTTGTTATTGTTGATTCTCCTGGTGGTTTGGTCGCTCCATCTTTGGAGATAGCTTTGGCTCTAAAAGAGATAAGAAGTAGAAAAAAAGTAGTAGTCTATTCAAGTGGCACAATGGCAAGTGGGAGTTATTATGCATCTATCTGGTCGGACAAAATTATCTCAAATCCAGGATCTATGATTGGCTCTATTGGAGTAATTTTTCAAGGAATCAACGCAGAAAAACTAGTAGAAAAAATAGGCGTTGAGCCTCAAATAGTAAAAGCTGGAAAATACAAAGAGATGGGAGCAATATATAGAGAGTGGAGTGAGATAGAGAGAGAAGAGATAGTAAGGGTTGTAAACTCCCAATATAAGATGTTTGTAAAAGATGTAGCAGAGGCTAGGGGACTAAATGTAGAAAATAGCCATATTTTTGCTGATGGTAGAGTTTTTGTAGCTAGTGAGGCAAAAGAGGTAGGATTGATAGATAGGGTTGGAAATATAAGAGTTGCAGAAAATGAGCTAAAAGTATTAAGCGGAGTAGAGAAGCCTATATGGCTTGAAGAGAGTAAATTTGATAAATATATGAAAAGAATTTTGAGTGAAGCAACTACAGAAATCATCTCAAATCTCTTTTTTTCAAAAATATATTGATTAAGGAGTTTGATTGAAGCAGTTTATTTTACTTATAAGCTCACCAGATAAAAAAGGTTTAGTCTATAAAATCACAGAAATTCTATACAGAAGAGAACTAAATATTATAAAAAATGATGAGTTTGTTGATGGTGAAAATTCTAAGTTTTTTATGAGAACTGTCTTTGAGGGAGAGATATCAAAAGATGAGCTTTTAAATGAGCTAGAGATTAATATTCCTGCACAAAGCACTATATCACTCATTGGTGAGCACAAAAAAAGTGTAGTGCTTTTAGCTACAAAAGAGTCCCATGCATTAGGTGATATTCTCATAAGATATGATAGTGGTGAGTTAAATATGAATATTTTAGGAGTGATCTCAAATTATGATACCCTAAGACCATTAGTGGAGAAGTTTGATATCCCATATTTTCATATTAGTCATGAGGGGTTGGAGAGAGAAGCGCATGAGAAAGAGATACTAGGGATACTTCAAGACCTAAAAGCTGAGGTTTTGGTTTTGGCAAAATATATGAGAATCTTATCTTCTGATTTTGTGCATAGATATCAAAATAGAATAATCAATATTCACCACTCTTTTTTACCAGCATTTATAGGTGCAAATCCATATAAACAAGCTTTCAAGAGAGGCGTAAAAATCATAGGAGCTACAGCACATTTTGTAAATAATAACCTAGATGAGGGTCCTATTATTGCTCAGGATGTAAAGCATATTGACCATAGCTATTCATGGAAAGATATGCAAAAAGTTGGAAAAGATGTCGAGAAGATTGTCCTCTCCGCTGCTTTAAATTTAGTTCTTGAAGATAGAGTTTTTGTTCATGGAAACAAAACAGTTATCTTCTGAAAAAGAAAGTCTAAAAAGAGAAGTTATAAAATTTAAACTTAAAAATATGACCAAAAAAAATGCAAAGTCTCTAGCTATAATTTTCAAAATGTTGCTAAAAGGTGAGAAGCTAAATTGATAAATATAGTCTTGCTAGAACCAAGAATCCCACAAAATACAGGAAATATAGGTAGATTGTGTGTCGCCCTAGAGGCTAGATTACATCTTATACATCCACTAGGCTTTTGCATTGATGACAAATCCCTAAAAAGGGCAGGATTAGATTACTGGGTACATCTGGATTTAAAAGAGTGGAGTAGTTTAGAGCAGTTTCACTCACAACACAAGATAGAATCCAACCACTACTTTTTGAGCACAAAAGCAAAAGATTTCTATTTTGAGAGAGAGTTTGAGGATGAGATATTTTTATATTTTGGAAGAGAGGATTGTGGACTTCCAGAGGAGCTTATATTTGCAAACTATAAAAACTCTCTAAAAATTCCAATGGGTAAAAATGTAAGATCTCTAAATATTGCAAACTCAGTGGCTATAGTAGCCTATGAGGTTTATAGGCAAAACGCACCACTTAAAATGCAATAGTTTTTGTTAGCTTTGCATACTTGACGCCTTTTAGTCCGCCTATCTCAAAAGCTATCTCCTCTATTTTGTCAGGACCACCTTTTATCATGATAGTCTCTAGACAGTTGTGATGGTTTATATGTATGTGTGTACTGCATAAAACATTTATATAAGATCCATGTTGTATATCTATCATTTTTTGATTTAGTTCTCTTTGGTGGTGGTCGTATATTATAGTTAAAACTCCAACTACATCACCTTTGGAATCTGCCCACTTCTCATCAACTAGCTTCTCTCTTATCATATCCCTAACAAGTTCGGATCTTGATGCATAACCCTTTTTTATTACTCTATTTTCAAGCTCATCATAGAGATCTTGAGGTAGAGACACAGAAAATCTTGTGATTTTTCTCTCCACTGCTTCCCCTTTACTACTTTTAATCTATGATGATATAGAATTGTAGCTTTATTTTATTGGAAAGCTTGTAGCAAAACATATGGTTGAAATTTTTATAGTCGTACTTTTTGGGTTGGCATTTGGATCGTTTTTGAATGTCTTAATCTATAGAATCCCACTTGAAAAAAGTGTGATTTTTCCCTCCTCATTTTGTCCAAAATGTGAATACAAACTAAAAAGTATCGATAATATCCCCCTATTATCTTTTTTATTACTTAGAGGAAGGTGCAAATCCTGCAATGAGAAGATAGGCTATAGATACCCACTAGTTGAGTTTCTAGGAGCTCTTATATTTGTAGTGGTCTATTTGAAAGTGGGATATATTGGTTTTGAGTTTTGGATACTCTCTTTTGTTTTTT
>JAABSR010000002.1 GCA_011390245.1 Campylobacterales bacterium | reverse complement strand
ATGAGGAGATCTAAATGCTCTTTTTACCATAAAAATATCATCTTTTCCCTCAAGGCTTAAGATTTTTGCATTCTCTAAAATCTCCTCTTTGCTAAGTGGGGGCAATATCTCTTTTAATCTTTTACTAATCATACTTTTACCACAACCAGGACTCCCCTCAAGCAAGATATTGTGCATACCACATGCACTTATAAGTGCTGCTCTTTTTGCAATCTCTTGCCCCTTTACATCATAAAAGTCCTCTCTAAAGTCCATATCAAAATAGTATTTTTCTTTATCTATCTCTATATACTCATCTCCAAAAGATTGCTTCTCTAGGCAAGGATTCATAGTGCCCTCTTTGAGCCTATCAACAAGCGAGCTTAGATTCTTAAATGCAAAAAACTCTACATTTGATATTTTAGAACATTTATGTAGCGACTCTTCTGGGATTATAGCCTTTTTTATAACTCCCTCTCTAGCAAGTGATAAGATCAGTGGAAATATTGATGAGCACTCTTTTAGTGAACCATCAAGCCCTAGTTCACCAAAAGCAAAATAGTCATCTAGATTGATAGTCTCATCTTGCAAAGATATCATAAGTGCTATTGGCAAATCAAAATGAGAACCACTTTTTTGGATGTCAGAGGGTGAGAGATTGATAGTGATTTTTAGTGGAGGAAAAGTGAAATGATTTACCAAAAGTGCAGACTTTATTCTATCTTTTGATTCTTGGATTGAGTTATTTGCTAAACCAACAATGGAAAAACCTGGAAGCCCTTTTGTGAAAGTTGCTTCGACATTTACAATCTCGGCATCTATTCCGCTAAAAGAAGCAGAATTTACTCTCTTCATAACTTCTTTTTTCTATTCTTTTTAAGCTCTTTTTCAAATTTTTTTCTCTTCATGATTGAGATTCTGTCTATAAAAAGATTGCCTTCTAGATGATCCATCTCATGCTGAAAAGCAACTGCTAGGTACTCTTTTGCTTCTAGTTCTTTATCTGAGCCAAATCTATCTTTGAACCTTACAACAATATCACTAAATCGCTCAACATCATCATAATACTCAGGAACAGAGAGGCACCCTTCGTTGAATTTTATTGAGCCCTCTTTGGTTATAATCTCAGGATTTATAACCTCTATTAGATTCTTGATGCTCTGATCTCCATTTTCATCTGGCAGATTTATGATCAACGCCCTAAGTGGTACTCCAACTTGAATAGCTGCTAATCCTACACCATTTTTTGCAATCATAGTCATATACATCTGATCTAACAAATCGTGCAACTTCGCATCAAAAGAGCGAACATTTTCTGATTTATTTCTTAGTCTCTTATCAGGATATGTCAAAATTTCAAGCAAAATCTTCAAACTCCTCATCTTCGGATGCATCAAAATCATCATCATGGCTAGCCTCTATCTCATCATCTGGATAGACTACAAAAACCTCACCATTTTCATCACACATATTAAGTGCCTCTATTGCACATTTGATATTATCTTTTAGCTCACGACCAAGATCAACTTTTGCAATCCCTATGGAGAGCTTTAGTTGCAACTCGCTATCACCAAAAAAGAAATTTGTTGAAGAGACTAAATCTGATAACCTCTCACTTGCCTTTTTTGCACTTAAAATATTGGAGTGCTTAAGCAGTAGTGCAAAGACTCCATTGTTATAGTGGGCAATAATATCGCTTCTTCTTGAGGTTTTTAGAAGCAATCTTGAGAGTGTTCTTGTGACAAGTAGCCTGCCCTTATCACTTTTTATCTTTTTCTCAATCGGACTTGAAAGCTTTGTCATCACTAGTGTTGTATTGTGGTTAAATTTCTCTATCATCTTAAGCTCTTTTTGGAGCTCTCTAACCAGATATCGTTTATTGTAGATTCCATAAGTGCTATCATAGATAGTTTCACTCTCTACTTCACCTGCGATTTTTGCACTCTTTTGATAGAGTGTTTTCAAAGCACCTCTTTGGTTGGTAAAAATCCCTAAAAGCTTCTCTATCTCCTGCTTAAAAGCTGTGAGTGTATTTTGAAAAGCAGAAACATTGGCTGCTTTTGTAGCATCCTCTTTTCTCTTTTTTGCAATATCCAGCATTAGATTTAGGTTTTTATACAGAAGTGCTACGATGTCTAAAATCTGCTTTGTTTGAGCAAAGGAATCTTTTACTCTCTTCTCAAGATTCACTCTCTTCTCATCTGAGCTATCGTCCTCTTCAATCTCTAAAATCTGCTGGATTTGCTTTTTGAAATCAATTGGCTTCTCATCTAGCAAACGATCAAAATAGAGGTGGAAATTATTTGGAATTGGCGGGACTCCATCATCATGTAGTCTTGAGAGCACCTCTTTTGAGAAGGATTCTAATGTCTGCTCACCACCATTTTCATGACCTGATTCACCCTCATTATATTCCTCATCAAATTCATCATCTCCATCAAGAAAAGAGCCTCTAGTCAATCTTTTTCCATTGCTATCGCTATCATCACTTAGGTGAATCATTCACACCCTTATTTAAAACTTTTATCTAGTACTTTATCAATAATACCATAATCCACTGCCTCTTTGGCGCCTAGGTAAAAATCTCTATCGGTATCTTTTGTGATTTTTTCAATTTTTTGTCCAGTATTCTCTGAGATTATTCTATTGAGATCTCTTTTCATTCTCAATATCTCTTTTGTCTGAATCTCAATATCTGTCGCTTGACCTTGTGCACCACCTAGAGGTTGATGTATCATTATCCTGCTATTTGGCAGAGCAAATCTTTTCCCCTTTGTTCCACTACTTAACAAAAAAGCTCCCATAGATGCAGCCTGCCCAATACAGATTGTGCAAATATCTGGTTTTATGTAGTTTAGGGTGTCATAAATTGAGAGTCCGCTTGTCACAACTCCACCTGGAGAGTTTATATAGATATAGATATCTTTATCTGGGTCTTCGGCCTCTAGAAAAAGAAGTTGAGCTACAACAGAGCTAGCAACCATATCATTTATCTCTCCACTCAACATAACTATTCTATCCTTTAGAAGCCTAGAGTAGATATCATAACTTCTCTCGCCTCTTCCTGTCTTTTCTATAACATAGGGAATCGTATAGCTCACAAATTAGCCTTTTAGCTTTTTATCAAGAAGTAGGGATAGTAGTTTATCCTCAATCATTGACATCTTTATAGCTGGCATAAGCCCTCTCTCTTGATATAGTTCAAGCGTCTCTTTGGGATTTTGTCCACTATTTAATGCCTCATAGTAGATAGTCTGAACTATCTCATTATCATCAACCTCTACACCCTCTTGTTTTGCCAAAGCATCAACTATAAATGTCACTTTTACACTCTTATGTGCATTCTCTTTATACTCTTCTCTTTTTGCTTTTGCAGCTTCTGGATCTTTTCTTAGTGTCTCTATCTCTTCTTCTGACATAGTCGGAAGTGCGTTTCTAAAAGCTAAATCAATCTCTTGCTCTACAACAAAATCAGGCACATCAAAGATGATAGTCTCAGCAAAACTCTCAAGCACTTTTGGTTTTAGATCTTCATTGTAGAGTTTACTCATCTTCTCGCTAAGAATCTGATCTTTTATCTTCTCTTTTAGTTTTCCTAAATCTGCATCATCCTCTTTTAGAAGTTTTTTTGCTAGCTCATCATCTACTTCAAGTGGTTTTTTAATCTTAATCTCATTTAGCTTGACTTTGAATTTTGCCTCTTTGCCAGCTATTGCGCTATTGCCATACTCTTTTGGAAATGTAACCTCAATCTCTTTTTCTTCGCCCTTTTTCATCCCCTTGAGCTGCTCTTCAAAGCCCTCAATAAAAGAGTTGCTACCTATATGGAGAGAGTAACCTTCTGCACTTCCATTTTCCATAGGCTCGCCATCTATAAAACCTTCAAAGTCAACAACTGCATAATCACCGCCTTCTAAAGCCCTATCATCTTCTATATTCTCTAGAGGTGCCTGAGATAGCGCTATATCTTCCAATCTCTTCAAGACTTCATCTTCGCCAACCTCTTCCTCTTTGAACTCAGGAATACACTCTTCAACCCTTGAGAGATCGATCTGAGGAACTATTCCAATTTTTATCTCCAAATCAAGACCATCATCACTTCTATCAAATCTTGTAATTTGAGGATCGCCTATTATTTTTGAAGCTTCTATCTCTAGCTCTTTTATTATGTGATCTACTACCTCTCTAAGGATTGCTTGTTCGCTATCTTGCTGAAGCTGCTCTGCGTATCTTGATTTTACTATTGATACTGGAACTTTTCCTTTTCTGAAACCATCAACTTTCATATTTTTTGCCGCATCACTTGCAGCTTTTTGAAGCTTCTTCTCTAATATATCTTTTCCCACTATTGCAGTAGCACTTGCGTTTGCACTGTTAGATCTGTTTACTTTTATCTCCACTATGATACCTTCTATTATAAATTTCTCAATGGATACTACCAAAAATATGTTTAATATTAATTTATTGCTACCTCTAGATTAAGCATAATGGTGCTACCCTTACCTCAAAATTATAAGATAACCACTTATTAAATGGAGAGCTATTTGCCTTTTAGAAAGATAAAAACTCACCTTGGGCAAAAACATCTATCCCCCACTTTTGGCACGATCTCAAAGGTTTCAGCTACTTCACTTATTGGCATAGGTATTACCCCCTCAGTTGGGGATATAGTAAAAGTTTCAAAAAGTAGTGAAGAGAGAGAGACTTTTGGGATGGTAACATCTTTGGAGAGCAACTCTTTTTCTATATCGCCATTCTCTTTTGTAGAGGGATTTAGGATTGGGGATAAGGTTTTTATAAACAATGCAGGTCTTACAGTCCCTGTAGGAAATGAACTCTTAGGAAGAGTTGTAGATCCTATGGGAACTCCTATTGATGGCGGAGAGCCAATATCTGGGGATAGTATGATGTCAATTATTAGACCCCCTATTCAAGCCTTAAAAAGAGGAATTATTGATGAGATTTTTAGTGTTGGAGTTCGCTCAGTAGATGGTCTCCTAACTTGTGGCAAGGGGCAAAAACTAGGAATCTTTGCAGGAAGCGGTGTTGGTAAAAGTACACTTATGGGTATGATTGTCAAAGGAAGCATAGCTCCTATAAAGGTTATAGCCCTTATTGGAGAGAGGGGTAGAGAGGTTCCAGAGTTTATAGAGAAAAACTTAGGTGGAGATTTGACAAATACTGTTCTAGTAGTAGCCACAAGCGATGACTCACCTCTTATGCGAAAATATGGTGCTTTTGCTGCCATGACCATAGCTGAATACTTCAAAGATATGGGGCGAGATGTGCTTTTTATGATGGATTCTGTAACCCGTTTTGCCATGGCACAAAGAGAGATAGGCTTGGCTTTAGGTGAGCCACCAACCTCAAAAGGCTATCCACCCTCAGTATTGACACTTCTCCCTCAACTTATGGAGAGAGCTGGAAAAGAGAAGGGCAAAGGCTCAATAACTGCTTTTTTTACGGTGCTTGTAGAGGGCGATGACATGAGTGATCCTATTGCTGATCAGAGCAGAAGTATATTGGATGGTCACATCGTTTTAAGCAGAGAGTTGACTGATTTTGGGATCTATCCGCCTGTTAATATACTGAACTCAGCATCTAGATTGATGGGTGATTTAGTCAGCAAAGAGCACAGAGAGTATGCACAAAAATTTAGAAGGCTATATTCACTACACAAAGAGAATGAAGTTCTAGTGCGGATTGGTGCGTACACAAAAGGTAGTGATGCAGAGCTAGATGAAGCTATATCAAAAAAGGGGAAGATGGATGCTTTTTTGAGGCAGGATATGGGTGAAAACATAACTTATGAAGACTCTTTAAATATGCTGAGTGAAATTGCAAAAAAAGAGTAGTCATTGCATAAAAATTGAACAATATTTAAGAGTTGTTGCTACTAAGTTTTAGATACTATTTGGCTTTTATAGATTTTTTATTACACTTCTTTATAAATAAACCTAGGAGAATATCTTATGAGGATATATTTAGATAATAATGCAACAACAATAGTAGATCCAAAAGTAAAAGAGCTTATGGATCCATTTTTTTCTCAGATGTATGGAAATCCAAACTCTTTACACAGCTTTGGCACTGAAACGCATCCCGCTATTAGACATGCTATAGATTCTATGTATAGTGCTATAAATGCAAATGATAATGATGATATTGTTGTTACTTCATGTGCAACCGAATCTATAAACTGGGTTTTAAAATCTATATTTTTTGAACATGGCTTTAATAGTAATAAAAAACATATCATAACCACTACAGTTGAGCATCCAGCCGTAAATGCGGCATGCAAATATCTTGAAAAATTTGGTGCTAAAGTGACATATCTGCCAATAAATGAACAAGGCATAATCACAGTAAATCAAGTTGCAGAAGCAATAACTGAAGAGACACTTTTAGTCTCTATCATGTGGGCAAATAACGAAACTGGCATGATATTTCCAATTGATGAAGTATCCAAAGTTTGCAAAGAAAAAGGCGTACTTTTTCATAGTGATGGCGTTCAGGCCGTTGGTAAAATAGCCCTTGATCTCTCAAAAACAGAAATTGATTTTCTCTCTTTTTCTGCTCATAAGTTTCATGGACCAAAGGGAGTTGGAG
The DNA here is from genome assembly GCA_011390245.1 of Campylobacterales bacterium. GTDB lineage: Bacteria > Campylobacterota > Campylobacteria > Campylobacterales > JAABSR01 > JAABSR01. The sequence continues at coordinate 46,706 of JAABSR010000002.1, read as the reverse complement.
GACTATACATCAAAAATGGTAGGAGTTTAGAGCCTCTATTTCATGGCGGAGAACACATGGGAGGAATGAGAAGTGGCACTTTAAATGTTCCTGGCATTGTTGGCATGGGTGAGGCTATGAGATTGGCAAATGAGTCTTTGGAGTATGAGGGGAGCACTGTTAGAAGGCTAAGAGATAAACTAGAAGATTCTATCTTAGAGCTACCTGATGTTTTTGTAGTAGGTGATAGAGAGAATAGAACTCCAAACACTATTTTAGTTAGCATTCGTGGAGTAGAGGGTGAAGCTATGCTTTGGGATTTGAGCAAACAAGGAATCGCCGCAAGCACTGGAAGTGCATGTGCAAGTGAAGACTTAGAGGCCAACCCTGTTCTTTTGGCAATTGGTGCTGATATAGAGCTAGCTCATACAGCTATTAGGCTTTCACTATCAAGATTTACCACAGAAGAGGAGATAGATTTTACTGCAAAGGTCTTCAAAGATTCTGTAGAACGCTTGAGAAAAATATCAAGCTCTTATGCATAAAAATATAGAAAAAGGAAATAATTATGGCAAAAAATGATCTTTTGGGTGGAGCATTGTGGGAACAATACTCTAAAAAAGTAGCTGATAGGATGAATGAACCTAGGAATCTAGGGACAATCACAGAAGAAGATGCAAAAGCAAAAGGAGGAAAGCTAATAGTTGCAGATTATGGTGCAGAATCATGCGGTGATGCGGTTAGACTCTATTGGGTAGTTGATGATTCTGGAAGGATTATAGATTCAAAGTTTAGATCTTTTGGTTGCGGGACTGCTATTGCATCAAGTGATATGATGTGTGAACTATGTCTAGGAAAAACTGTAGATGAGGCTGTAAAAATTACAAACATCGATGTAGAGATGTCTTTGCGTGATGACCCTGAAACACCAGCTGTTCCAGGTCAAAAAATGCACTGCTCAGTTATGGCGTATGATGTTATAAAAAAGGCAGCTTCTATCTACAAAGGTGTAGATATGGATAGCTTTGAGAGTGAGATTATAGTGTGTGAATGTGCAAGAGTTTCGCTCTCAACCATACAAGAGGTGATAAGGATAAATGATCTAAAAACAGTAGAAGAGATTACAGATTATACAAAAGCTGGAGCATTTTGCAAAAGCTGTATAAAACCTGGCGGTCATGAAGATAGAGAGTACTATCTAGTAGATATTTTAAGAGATACTAGAGCTTTGATGGAAGAGGAGAAACTAAAAGCAAATGCCAATAGCTCAGAATCTGGAGAGTTGGCCTTTGCAGATATGACTATGGTTCAAAAAATCAAAGCGATTGATAAAGTAATAGATGCAAACATCAGACCGATGCTTATGATGGATGGTGGAAATATGGAAATTATTGATGTCAAAGATAGCGAAAAAAACATAGACATCTATATCAGATATACAGGTGCATGTGCTGGATGCGCTAGTAGCTCCACAGGCACGCTTTATGCCATAGAGACAGTCCTTAGACAAAAACTTGATACCAGCATAAGAGTTATGCCAATCTAAGCCTTTTTGGGGCTTAGATCATTCTGATTTGAGCAGAAAAGTAGTCTGTATTTTTCTGCTCATTTTTGATAGTAGTGCTCTCTCCATGTCCTGGATATAGCTTTTTATCAAAATCAAGCTCCCGAAATTTTTTCAGAGACTTTAACATCACCTCATCACTTGAGTATGGCAAATCACTTCTCCCTATAGAGTTCTTAAATATAAAATCTCCACTAAAGATAAAATCTCCAATCTCTATCATAGAACAACCTGGAGTATGTCCTGGAAAATGCATAAATTTGACCTCTACGCCCTTTATATCAACCATTATGCCCTCTTCACACAAAAAATCTGCCTCTGAAGTTGGCACACCCAATCCAAAGATGTCTCTTTCTAAAAAAAATGCATCTTCCTTGTGGATGTATATAGGAATATTTAGCTTCTCTTTTAGCTCTTTGTTGCTCCAAACATGGTCATAATGCCCATGAGTATTTAGTATTGCTATTGGATTTTTTGCATTTTCTAAGACAAAAGATGCAGCATTCATTCCTGGATCGATAATTATATCTCCGCTCTTAGTGCTCAATATGTAGCAATTTGTGCCCAAATCGCCACATGGCTTGAAGTTTAATTTCACATTCTACCTTTAAACTATATTTGTTAATATTGCATTCTACAATATAGTGCATAAAAAGGTTTTTATTTGCTTCCACATAATAGATTTTTTGATATAAAAGATGATTTTAGAGATCCTTTTGCTAGAGATAGAGATAGAGTTATTCACTCTGGCTCTTTTAGGAGGCTAGAGTACAAAACACAGGTTTTCCTAAACTCAGTTGGAGACTACTTTAGAACTAGACTTACGCACTCTCTTGAGGTCTCTCAAATCTCAAGATCGATTGCCAAAAACCTAGGGCTAAATGAGGCTTTAGCTGAGGTTATTGCACTTTCTCATGATCTAGGCCATACACCTTTTGGTCATGCTGGCGGAGATGAGCTTGATAGAGTGCTAAAAAGTGAGGGATTTAGCAATGGCTTTGAGCACAACTACCAATCTTTTAGGGTTGTTACAAAACTTGAGAAGAGATATAGTGGGTTTGATGGATTAAATCTTACTTATGCAACTTTGGAAGGAATCTTAAAACACTCATATCCATACAAAAAGAGTTTTATAGATTCTAAGATAGAAGATATGTTTAAGTTAGATAAACATCCTTCCTTGGAGGCTATGGTGGTTGATAATTCAGATGAAATAGCTTATGTAAGTCACGATATTGATGATGGAATCAAATGCAATCTTATCTCTTTTGAGGATTTAAAAAAGAGTGAGCTTGTAAGAGATGTCATAGAGCTTGTGAAAAAAGAGGGAATAGAAGAGAAAAATAAGGTTTTTAGGTATAGATTTTCAGCTCATCTTATAAACACTTTAGTATATGATTTTTTGGAAAACTCAAAAGGGTGCAAACATATAAAAAGTGAGCCAATATCTTCAAAAATAGATGCAACAACTGAGCTTGAATTTGGCTTTAGTGAAGAGATGAAGAGAAAAATCAAGCTAACTAAAAAGATACTTTTTGATAAGCTCTACAAAAATGAGTTTGTTGTAAGCAGGATGTTTTTTGGAAAGCTTTGTATAAAATCTCTTTATGAGGCTTTTGATAGCGATAGTAGGTTGCTTCCATTTTCGCTTGTAGAGAAGATAGAAGATGGGCAAAAAAAGCATAGAGTGATAGCAGATTATATCGCCTCAATGAGCGATAGATTTGCTAGTGAAAAGTACAAAGAGCTGTATTTAGGAGGCTAGAGTTGATTAGGATTTTGATTTTATTATCTATTTTTATCTCTATCTCTTTAGGGGGTGTTAGAGCTTTTGTAGATAGAGATCATATAACACTTGGCGATGCCCTCATTTTGACTATTGAGAGTGATGAGGGTGGTGCTATATTTCCAGCGATTGATGAGATAGAGGGCTATAAAATAACTAGTAGTGGAAAATCTTCAAATGTCAGCATGATAAATGGTAAAGTTACACAAACAATAGCCCAAAGATATCAGTTTATGCCTACAGATTCTTTAGTGATACCTAGCTTTAAAGTTGTAACCTCAAAGGGAGAATACACAACAAATCCTATAGAGGTCAAAGTAGATAAAGGGCAGACAGTAGATGATGGTTTCTACTCTTTTGAAATGATTATGGATAAAAGTGAAGTTTTTATAGGTGAGCAGGTAAGTTTGTCTCTTATTTTCAAAAGGGATGTCAATGCAAAAACCATAGACTTACAATACAACAGACCAGATTTCAAAGATTTGTGGGTGAAACAAGTTGGAGGCGAAGAGAACTATAGAGATGGTAGATTTATAATCCACAAAATAAATTATGTTCTTTTTCCACAAAAAGCTGGAAAAATAGAGATTCCCTCTGCTATCATGAGAGTGGGAGAGCCAAATAGAAAAAGTGATATGTTTGGTTTGATGCTTCAAAATGTAGCAAAATATAAAAACATAGTGTCAAATAAGCTAGAGATTACAGCAAAACCAACACCTCAAGATATCAAGTTAGTTGGGGACTTTGAAATTGAAGCAATTGTTGATAAGCAAAAAACCAACGCCAATACTCCGATAAATTTGACTATAAAAATTAGCGGTAGTGGCAATATGGATGATATTGATGATTATGAACTTACCTTGGAAGATAGTGCAGTCTATTCCAACAAGCCAGAAAAGATCTATAATGTTACAGATGGGAGATATGGAGGTGAGTATAGGAGAGATTTTGCAATAATTGCAAATAAGAGCTTTAAGATTCCACCCTTTTATATAAAGTATTACAACCCAGAACTAGGAAGTGTATTTACCAAAAGAACTGAGGCTATAGAGATAGATATAGTAGGTGAGAAAGAGGATAGAGAGGACTTAAAGCTACAAAAACTTGACATAGAAGATGGAAGCAACGAAAAGATAGAGAGCTATCAATATCCCTTGATAAAAAAAGTGTCTCTATTTTTGATTGGATTTATATTAGGAGGTCTAAGTCTATTTTTTGCCCAAAAGATAAGAGTTGGCAACAACAAAGAGGTAGAGCTAGAGATTGAAAAAAGGATAAAGGGAGCAAAAAGTAACAAAGAACTTTTGAAAATTCTACTACCACTCAAAGAGGAGAGTAGAGAGATTGGGGAAATTGTAGATAGAATCGAGGAGAGCATATATGAAAATGGTAATTTTAAAATCTCAAAGGGTGAGATAGCAAAAATCTTGAAAAAAAATAGAGAAAAAAAGGATGAAAACTGCGACATATTTTAGTTACTCTTATTTTATGTAGTTACATTTTTGGTGAGATCTACTACTCAAAAATAGAACCAATTGAGACAATAGAGCTAAAATCTCTATCTTCAGGTGGTGTGATCTTTGTAAATTCTGCACTTGAGGGCAAAACGCCAGGAAATGAAGTGGTAGTAAAAATTGATAGTAGCATAAATCAGGAGAATCTAGAGCTTCTACTTGAAGTAAAAAAGAGGATAGAGGAGAGGATAGCACTTTTAGAGGAGATAGTAATAATCAAAGATGAGCACTACAACTCCATAAAAGATCTCAAAACAAAATCAAAAACAGAAAAAGATAGAGAGCTAATCTCACTAATAGATGCAAAAAACTCTCTAAATCTAACAAAAAGTTCTCTAGCAGAGACTAAGCTACAAATTGCAAAAGAGCGAGATATAATCAAAAAGAGTGAGATAAGAGTCAAAAATCTCTATGTTGATAAAATATACCCAAGAGAGGGAGACTATCTCTCACCTGGAGCAAAAATAGCCCATCTTCATGATCTCTCAAGAGGCAAACTTACTATATTTGTAAGCAGAGAGGATATGGACAACCTAGATAGTGGAAATATCTACATAGATGGAGAGAAAAAAGAGGTTAAGATAATTAGAAAAAGTAGAGTAGCAGATGTAAAAAACATCTCATCTTATGAGGTTGTATTAGGAGTTGATAGTAGGGAGATCTTTTCAGAGCTAGTAAAAATAGAGATAAAAAAGGAAAAAGCAGATGAGTGAATTAGAGAAGATAGACAAAGAGTTTGTACTACACACTTATGCTAGAAATTATACAAATTTCAAAAGTGGTAAAAATGCTACTCTTCTTGATGAAAATGGGGTAGATTATATAGATTTTGGTTCAGGTATAGCCGTGTGCAATGTAGGTCATGGCAACGAGAGGCTTAGTAGAGTCATATGTGAGCAGGTATCAAAAATCATTCACACTTCAAATCTATACCTCATAGAGCCTCAAGCAAAACTAGCCCAAAAAATAGTCAAAGAGAGTGGACTTGATGCGAGAGCTTTTTTTTGCAATAGTGGGGCCGAGGCAAATGAGGGTGCCATAAAGATGGCTAGGAGATATGGTGAGGTTGAGGGGAAACCCAAAAGATACAAAATAGTAACCCTTGAAAACTCTTTTCATGGCAGAACAATAACTGCACTAAGAGCGACTGGTCAAGAGAGTATGCACAACTACTTTGGCCCATATCCTGATGGTTTTGTTCATGCAAAAAATATAGATGATGTTTATAAGAATCTAGATGATCACACAGTAGCTGTAATGATAGAGCTAGTGCAAGGTGAGGGTGGCGTAGAGCCAATGGATAAAGAGGAGGTAAAATCTCTAGAAAAGGTTTTAAAGAGCAAGGACATACTACTAATAATTGATGAAGTGCAAACTGGAATCTATAGAAGTGGGGAGATGCTTGCCTCAAATCTATACGAGATAGAGCCAGATATCATAACTTTAGCAAAAGCTCTAGCAGGTGGAGTTCCTATAGGTTGTGTGCTAACTACGCTTAAAGATATCTTCTCACCAGGAGATCATGGTAGCACTTTTGGAGGCAATTTCCTCTCAAGTGCAGCAGGCTTGGAGGTGATGAATATACTAGGAGAGCTTAAAGATAGTGGAGAGCTTGATAGGTCTATAATCTATTTTGAGAAGAGACTAAGAGATGTTTGCAACAAATATAGCACTCTTTTTGACTTAGAGGTGGGGCTAGGTCTAATTAGAGGCTTGAGAGCAAAAAGCAGTGATATTCAAAAAAAGGTTATCGAGGAGTCTTTTCAAAAGAGATTGCTACTTCTAAAAGCAGGCAAAAATACCGTTAGATTTTTACCTCCTCTCACTATTAGCAAATACGAGATAGATGAGGGGTTTGAGCGATTAATAAGGGCACTAGAGGATATATGAAGATACTTTTAACCCTAATATTTTCTCTTTTTTTCTCTTTTTTTCTATCTCCACTTCTTGCTCAAAATGAGCTACTCTCATCCCTAAAAAATAGAGAGATAGATTTAGAGAAAGAGAAACTAAAAGAGGAGAGTAGCAAACTTAGCACAGATTGGGTTGAGAGAGTATTTATTAGCTACTCTGATCTTAGAAATAGAGATAGCAGCCCAGCTCAAGAGAGTAGGATTTTTAAAATTTCACTATCTCAGCCTATATTCAAAAGTGGAGGTATCTACTATGGTATAAAGTACGCCTCTGCCACAAAAGAGGTCGGGCTTAAACTCATAGAAAAAAAGGAGAGGGAACTTATAAAAACACTTCTCTCTACAACTTTGAATTTCAAAAAAATAGATTTGGAGATAAAAAAAGCAAAACTTCTACTAGAAAATGCGAAAATAGATGTTGAAAGAAAAGAGGAGCACTTCTTAGCTGGGCTAATAGATGGAAATATATTAGATAATGCCATAGTGGATAAAAATAGTGCTGAGATGGCAATACTTGAACTTGAAAAATCAAAAGAGAATCTCCTAGAAGTTTTCTCAAATTTGAGTGATAAAAAAATAGAAGAGATAGAGCCTCCAAAATTTGAGCTAGTAGAGATGGATAGATTCATAAATAAAAACATAGAACTAGCAGTAGCCAAAGATGAGATAGAGCAGAAGAGATACAAAAGAGCTGGTATTATTACGACATTTTTACCTACTATATCGCTGAATGCTGAATATATAAACCAAAGAGTAGAAAACCCTTTTAGAGGCTCCCAAGCTGGCAAAAATGAGTACTCTACTGTTGGATTAGTATTCTCCATGCCCCTATTTGATATAAACATCAAAAACAGAATAGAGATTAGCAACATAGAGTATCTACAAGCATCACTAGCTCTAAACCAAAAAAAAGAAGAGGAGAGAAACCTCTACAAAAAAAGCCTAAACAAACTAGAGATCATAAAGAAAAAGAAAGAGATATCAGAAGAGAACATCAAAAAATACTCCTCACTTCTAAAAAGTACCAAAGATAGGGTTGAGGCTGGAGAGAGCACAATATATGATCTCTCCGTTATGAGAAACTCAAAAGAGCAAAAAGAGCTAGAACTAGAGATTTTTGATATAGATAGAGATCTTATTTTGTTAGATATCTATGCAAAGATAAAAAGTTGACCATCTTTAGTGAGTTTTTCAAAGAGTGGCTCTATGGGGAGAGTGGTTACTATTCAAATATAGAGAGCATAGGAAAAGAGGGTGATTTTTACACATCTGTAAGTGCTAGTAGATTTTTTGGGGGTTCTATTGCAAATCATATCAAAAAAGAGATAGATGCAAAAAGGTTAGATAGAGAATCAACCATCATAGAGATAGGAGCTGATAGAGGGTATCTCATGGCAGATATTATTCAGTTTTTGTACACTCTTGAGCGAGAGCTTGTTTACTCTTTGAAATTTACTGTAGTAGAACCCCTGCCCTATCTAGAGAAGATTCAAAAGAGCTACTTCTACAAATCTTTTGGAGATGAGATAAAAATCAATCATGTAAAAGAGATAGAAGAGATAGAAGAGAAATCAGTTTTTGCGTATGCAAATGAGCTTTTTGATGCCTTTCCATGTGAGCTTTTACACGAGGAGAAGTTGGCTTTTGTTGAGGATTTCAAAATAGAGTTTGCAAAATGTGAAAATGAAGCTTTTGAGGTTGCAAAAAAATATAACATAAAAAGAGGTGAAATTCCTCTAGGATTTTATAAGTTTGCAAAAGAGCTTTTTGAGTGTGGAGATAGCGTAGAGTTTATAGCTTTTGATTATGGCAAAGAGCTTCATAGGGGTGATTTTAATATCAGAATCTATAAAGACCATAAAGTATTGCCTCTCTTTGATAAAGAAGCAAACCTAAAAGAGCTGTATGGAAAAAGCGATATAACCTATGATCTATTCTTTGGTTTTTTGGTAGATGAGTTCAAAAGAGCTGGCTTTTTAACTGAAAAAATCAAAAATCAAAATAGTGCATTAATTGACTTTGGGCTTTTAGAGCTACTTGATATTCTTCAAAAAAATAGCAGCCAAAATATTTATCTAAGAGAGCTAAACAAGGTAAAAACACTAATTGACCCTATGTTTATGGGAGATAGATTTAAGATGTGCAGGTTTGTAAAAAGATAATAGATATTTAAAAAATATCAAAATTATAATAGTTCTATATTATTTTTGATAGAATCGTATAAAATTCAAAATAAGGTATCTATTTTGTATATTTTCAAAAAATCTCTTTTCTTGCAGCTCTCTTGCTAAAAAGATAGCCACATGAAAGTATTTATTGTACTATTTTTGATATTTTTGAGTGCATTTATGCTCTTCTCTTCAATGAAAGAGGAGCATATAAAAATAGCTCTAATAGCTGGAATCACGGGCGAATACTCATCAATAGGGATACAAGTAAGAGATGGTTTGCTTCTTGGAGTTGAGGAGATAAACTCCAAAGGTGGAATTGGTGGCAAAAAAGTAGAGATAGAGATACACGATGATAAACAAAATAGCTCAGAAATAAACAAAATAGCTCAGAAAATCAAAAATAGTGGTTCAATGATTGTCCTTGGTCCAGTGACAAGTTCTATGGCAAAAGAGCTGCTTGAAAATCAAATTTCTAAGGATTTCCTACTCATTAGTCCAACTGTAAGCAGTGACTACTTCAACAACAAAGATGATAACTTTATCCGTTTTGGCATACCAGAAGATAAAAACGCAATAGGCAAGATAACTAGTCACATAATAAGTGAAAATATCAACAAAGTTTTGATGATTTATGATTCTAAAAATATCACCTACTCTATGGATTGGGCTTTGAGATTTCAAAGTATCTTCAAAGATAATGGAGGAGAATCTATTTTGTTCAAAGTGGATAATAGTACCAATTTTAAAGAGGATATCTTAAAGAATCTAGATAGCACTATTGAGTCGGTTGTAATCTCTTCTGATGCATCAACTACTGCAAAAATAGCTCAAATAATTAAAAACTACAGAGATGATGTAAAATTTTACTCCTCAGCTTCTGCTTATTCAGATGAGCTTATCTCTTTTGGTGGAAAAGCGGTTGAGGGGATGGTGATTGTTAGCAACTACTATCATCGCTCACAAGAGCCAAAATTTTTAGAGTTCAAAGAAAAATACAAAAAGAGATTTGGTGTTGAGCCTAAAGCCTACGCTCTAAGATCTTATGAGACTATAAATTTTATAGCTCAAGCACTAAAAAAAGATAGCGATATTTCAAAACTAAAAAAGAGCATTTTAGAGATTGGCAAATTTGATGGTCTTCAAAAAGAGTATAAACTAAATAGATTTGGCGATATCATAGATCATGATAATATGCTCCTACATATAAAAGATGGAAGATTTGAAAAGCTCTAGCCTAAAAGGGAAATACTCTCTTTATATTTTTCTTGGTGTGATATTACCCTCAATTATTGCAATTATCCTAGCATCCTTTTTTATAAAAGAGGAAATTAGAGCAAATCTAGATAGCAATATTGCACTAATAGAAAAAACCACCCTAAAAAGGGTCGATGAGTTTCTCTCTTCTACTGAGCTCTACTTTTTAACACTAAGCGAAACTATAAAATTAAGCCCTAATGAGATGCAAAAATCACTTTTGAATAATTTTCTAGAGCACAATAGCTACTTTGAAGCAGCAGGAATCCTCTCTAAAAGTGGAAAGCTTCTAAAGTTTACTACAAAACAAGATGATGACTTGGAGTATCTAATAGGTTTTGATTTCTCAAATATGGATTTTTTTACTAATATTTTGGAGGATAAAAAGATAAGCAAAAACATCTCTACCTCTATTTTTAGCAATGAACCAACAATAGTCTATGTAAAAAGATATGAAGAGTTTATTGTTTTTGCAAATCTAAACCTACAAAAGCTTGATGAGATAGTGAGTGATATTGGAAAAGAGAGCTTTTATCAAGCTTTTTTAGTAGATAGTAGCGGAAATTTAATCTTTAGTTCAGAAGATAGAGAGATGGTCAAAGAGAGGGTAAATATCTCAAACCACCCTCTCTTGAAAAGCAAAGATGAGATCAACAGTATAGTGTACAAAGAGGGTGATGAGTCTTTAGTTGGAAAAGTAAAAAGACTAGAAGATAGAGATTTGTACATGGGTATTTTCGCTAAAAAAAGTGATGCTTTTAGTCTTTTGTCACTTTTTTATTACTTGATTTTTTTGGCAATTATAATAGAAGCAGTGTACATATATATATTTTATAGAGTTAGCTCAAAAAATATATTTATGCCTCTAGAGGTTTTTGCCCAAAAAAGTGAGCTGATATCACAAGGTAGATATGATATTGATATGCCAACTTTTGTCTATAAAGAGATAAAGCCCCTCTCAGAGAGTTTCCATAGGATGCTTGAATCTATAAAAAGTAGAGAAGGCGAGCTAAAAGAGCTAAATGCCAACCTGCAAATAAAAATAGAGAAGGCCATAGAGAAAGAGAAAGAGCAGCAGCTAATCATGCAAGAGCAGATGAAAAATGAGGCTATGGGCGAGCTACTCTTAAATCTAGCACATCAGTGGAGACAGCCTCTAAATGTTGTAGCAATTAGCATTCAAAACATAGGGGATTTGATAGAATACGATGATGGCAATCCACAAAAGATAAATGAGATAATCTCGAAATCAGTAGATGAACTCTCTGCCCTCTCAAAAACCATAACAGACCTAACCTCCCACTACAAAAGTGCAGATAGTGAATATATCAACCTAAAAAAAGCTTATGAACTCTCCAAAAAACTTGCAGGTCATATCATTGTAGGTGCCAACATAGAGTATGTCTATAAATCTTGCCAAGATTGTGAATTCAAAGTACAAAAGGGTGCTATTGTTGATATCCTATTCTCAATGATGCTAAATGTTAGAGATATCTCAATTGCTAGAAAAATCAAGGAGCCAAAAATAGAGCTATCTTGTGGCTGTGAAGCAAGAGAGGATCACTTCTTAATATATATCAGAGATAATTGTGGTGGTATAGATGAAGAGCTACTTCCTACAAAGTTGTTTGAGCCCTACACCACTACAAGCTTCAAATCAAGAGAGAAGGGGCTTGGATTGTATAATGTCAAAAACTCCATAAAACATACACTAAAGGGCAACATAAAAGCTAGAAATAGTGAATTTGGTGCAGAGTTTATCATCACTTTACCAAAAGGAAATAATTAAGCTTTAAGAAAGTTTTTATAGAATGTACTTGATTTAGGAGGCGAAAAATGGAGAAAATATTATTAATTGATAGCTCTCAAGCACTTACAAAGCACCTCAAAAACTCTATAGAGAGTGAGCTTACAGTACATGCAAAAATGGCAAATTCACTAAAAGAGGCAGAAGAGCTAGTGGAGCGAAACAGCTTTTTACTTGCAGTTAGTGGCTTGGTATTGCAAGATGCACTTGATGGAGAGGTGATAGATTTTTTAAAAGAAAAAAACCTTCCAACTATTGTACTAACTGGAAACACATCTGTTATAAAAGATAAAATAAAAGAAGCGAACAATATAATCCACCTAAATACAAAAGGCGGTACAGATGATGCAGAGCGAATAATCAAAACTATCAAAAGCGTTAGAAGAAACATAAACTACAAAGCTTTAGTGCTCTCTGAAGATGAAGAGTTTCTAAAAGTTATTGGCTCAAATTTCAATAGGATATTGATAGATCATGCATATTTCAAAGATAGCAGTGCGGCTCTGCTAAAATTTCAAGAGAGTAGTGATATCAAAGTAGTGATTATTGATGATAGAATCGATTTTGAAGTGATAAAGAATCTAACTAGAGAGATAAAAAGTAGTAAAAAGATTGTAAAAATCATCTCTGCAGTTAGTAAATTTGATGCAACTAAACTCTCAGAGCTTATGAAAATTGGAGTTGATGACTATATGGTAGAGGCCATGGAGTACTCACTTTTTGCATACAAAATAGATAATATTTTAGAGTGCGTAGATGAGGTGGAAAACTCTATTAGCAAAGATAAGTATGACTATATGACCAGTGCTTACACTCTTCCATATTTTTACAAACTCTGCAAAATTCCTTATCTACTTGCAAAAAAGGAGTCTGTAGTTACATCTATGGCAGTTATTGGCATTGATGATTTAAACATCATAAACAAAAAGTATGGTTATCAAGCTGGAAATGAGCTAATTATAAAGATAGCTAGAGATATCTTAGAGGTAACAGATGATGAGACAATAGCTACTAGATTTGGTGGGGATACTATTGCATTGCTAGATATAGGTGTAGATGAAAACAAAATCTATACTCTCTATGAGGCATTCAAAAAAGAGCTAGAAAGTGAGCCTCTTCTATTTGAAGGTGAGGAGATAGGCTTTAGCGTCTCTATTGGGATCACTACATATTTTGATAGCTCTTTGGAAAACATGGTAGAAAATGCCTACTCCTTGATGGTCAAAGCAAAGCATGATGGCAAGAACAGAATCGTTATGGATGCCTAGAGTTTTGAGCAAGGCTACTCTCTTTGATAAGCTCTCTCAATCCTCTTATCTCATCTTTTAGCTCACTTATCTCTCTACTAACCTCTTGTTCTATATGTTTACTGCTCACCTCAAGCTCTTCATGAAGTTTCTCCTCTCCATCCTCTTTAAGAGCACTCATAGCATCTACTATGATAGCTACAAAAAGATTTACCATGACAAAAGTGACTATCAATATAAAAGGAACAAAAAACATCCACGCATAAGGATATATCTCCATTACAGGTCTAACAATTCCCATCGACCATGATTCTAGTGTCATAATCTGAAAAAGTGAGTACATGGATTCGCCTATTGTTCCAAACCACTGCGGAAACTTATCCCCAAAAAGATTTGTTGCCATGATAGCAAACACATAAAAAAATAGTGTAAGTATCATAGAGATTGAACCTATACCTGGAATGACTGCTAGAAGTGCTCCTACAATTCTTCTCATCTGAGGAATTACTGTAATTAGCCTAAATAACCTAAGAACCCTCAAAACCCTAAGAATTGCCAAGTCTCCACTAGTTGGTATAATAGAGATTGAGACGACAAAAAAGTCAAACAAAGACCATGGATCTTTGAAAAAACTAAGCCTATGGACATAGATCCTAAGGATTATCTCAATCACAAATATAATAATGATAGCTTTATCAAGTGCAAGCAAATATGGCCCAATGTCGCCTGACATAAACTCTTTTGAAGTCTCAAGCCCCATAGTGATACCATTTATCACAATTAGTGCTGTAATAAACCACTGAAATCTTTTAGAATCTACTACGACTTTTAAGATATCTCTTATTTTTTCCAATTTTCCCACCTGCTGGTATATCTCTTCTTTTAACTCTCTTTGAACATTCTGCTAGCTAATTTTTTTGCCTTATTTGATTCATCCCCTTTGAGTGAGTTATAGACTGTAGAGATATAGTCCTCCATCATTTTCTGAGAGCTTGTTGTGCCCTTTTCTGAAATTTTTATATAGCTTCCATCGCTTTGTAGCTCTTTTGCGTTTGAATTATCATCTAGTTGTAACTGCAAAATGCCATAAAGTTTATCATTTATAATATCATCATATACTGGGGTCATAAGCTCAACTCTTCTCTCTAGATTCCTAGGCATCCAATCTGCACTTGAGAAGTATGTTTGCGGATGTGCATTTGCAAAGTAAAATATTCTAGCATGCTCTAGATACTTTCCAACTATTGAGATGACTCTAATATTCTCACTCAAACCTTCTACTTTTGGTCTTAAACAACATATCCCTCTAACTATAAGGTCAATCTTCACTCCAGCTTGGGATGCTTTATAGAGTGCTCTAATGACATCAGAATCTACTAAAGAGTTTATCTTGGCAATAATCCTGCCATCTTTTCCTTTTTTTGTCTCTCCATCAACCAAAGAGATTATTTTTGGCTTGATCTGCATAGGAGCCATCACTAGTTCATGTAGCTTAGCACGGCGTGAAAATCCTGTGAGATGATGGAAAAATCTAGTGGAATCTACTGTAATATTTTTTCTAGATGTGAAGTAGCTTATATCTGTATAGATTCTAGATGTTCCAGGGTTATAATTTCCAGTTGCTAGATGGGCATACTCTCTTAAATCATCCCCGACTCTTTTGATAACTAGAGCAATTTTTGCATGGACTTTCAAACCTGGAATACCATATATTACATGTGCTCCAGCAGCCTCAAGCTCTCTTGCCCATCTTAGATTGTTCTCTTCATCAAATCTTGCCTTTAGCTCCACAAGAGCAGTAACCTGCTTTCCATCTTCAGCAGCTTCTATGAGAGATTTTACGATAGGGGAGTTTTTCCCAACCCTATATAGTGTCATTCTAATAGATAATACATCTGGATCTTTTGCGGCACTTTGGATAAAGTTTACGACTGGATCAAAAGATTCATAAGGGTGATAGAGACAGATATCTTGGGATTCTATTGCACTAAAAATATTGGCATTATTATCAAGAGGTGGCAATATTTTTGGGCTATAAGGTGGAAATGTAAGATATGCAAAATTTTTATTTCCCACAATCTGCCACAAAGCACCGAGATTTAGAGGTATGTCATAAGCGTATGTATCCTCTTTTTTTACATTTATATGTCCACCTATAAAGTCCACTAGATCAGAATCTGCCTCTTTTCCAATCTCTAATCTTACTATTTCACCTTTTTTTCTAGACTTCAACCCCTCTTCCATAATCTCCATAAAATCATCAGCCTCTTCCTCTTCTATAGCCATATCAGCATTTCTAGTGACCCTAAAAGGGGTAAAGCTCAACATCTCAAAACCTGGAAAAATCTCATGAATAAACTCACCAACTATAGTACCAATAGGAATATAGATATTTTTATCAAGCTCTATAAATCTTGGTAACATTCGAGGAATCCGAACAAGACCATATTTTATCTCATGAGTATGCTCAGTATCTCTAAGCTTTACTATAAGTCCAAAGCTTAGGTTGTTTAGATGAGGAAATGGATGTGTTGCATCTACAGCTATTGGGATGATAACTGGATAGAGATGTGAGTAGAAGTGCTCTTGGATTCTCCTCTTTTGTGACTGATTTAGCTCATTGTAGTATTTTATGTAGAGCTTCTCTTTTTGCATCTCTTTGTGTATATCTTTGAAAGTCTCCTCTACTATCACTCTCTCTTCTTGAAGATATTTTCTTATGCTCTCTAGCAACTCAAGTGGCGTAGTCTTATCAGCTCCAGCCTCTGTGATACCAACTGAGTAGAGCTTTTTTAGTCCAGCTACTCTTATCATGTAGAATTCATCAAGATTTGTTCCATAGATCGCTATAAATTTTAGTCTCTCTAACACTGGATTTTTTGTATTTTTTGCCTCTTCTAGCACTCTAGTGTTAAATTTGAGCCATGAAAGCTCTCTATTGAAATAGTTTTCTTGATTTTTTAAATTTACCATCAGTTTCCCTCATTCCCTCACTTTTTTAGAAGTGGTGATTTTAGCATATTAAATCTTCCTGAAGCATGAAAAACAGTGTTTAAAGATGTGATAATAATGTAATCAAAGTAACTAAATCCTTTAAAATCTAGAAGATATCAACTCTATTTTCTCTCTTAAGATATTCCTAGGAAGTGCAATATTTAGTCTAAAAAAATACTCTCCATCTTTGCCAAAAGATAGTCCGCTATTGAGTGCTAGCTTTAGATCTTTTTGCAAAATATCTTCAATCTCAACATGACTTAGATTTGTCTCTTTGAAGTCAAGCCACATCAGATATGTCCCTTCTGGTTTATAGGTTTTTATATTTGTGCTTTTTAGAGATTCTAGCACCATATCAAAATTGCCCTCTATATATTTCAAAAGCTCCTCTAACCAAAATTCACACTTGCTATATGCACTAATTAGTGCTGTTGTGCCAAAATTATTACTGCCCTCTAGCGATCTTTTTGCTAGCATTTTTTTATAACTCTTGATGATCTTAGGGTTTTTGCTAAATGCATATGCGGTATTTAGTCCTGCTAGATTGAAGCTTTTGCTTGGGGAGTTGATAGTAAGGATATTATCTTCTAGTGTACAAAGTGGGGTAAATCTCTCAAAGACTAAATCACTATGAATCTCATCAGATACAATCAAGATTTTATGCTCTTTGCAAACTTCTACAAGCTCCTCTAGTTCACTCTTGCTCCAAACTCTTCCCACTGGATTATGTGGGGAGCAGAGAATTACTATTTTAGTTTTTTTTGTGATGATGTTTTTTAGATTCTCTATATCCATCACATATCTAGAACCATCTTTTTTTAGAGGATTTAAAACTATCTCTCTCTCAAGATGTTTAACTACACCAAAAAATGGATGATAAACAGGAGGCTGAATAATCACCTCATCCCCCTCACTACTAAATGCCTCAATAGCAATAGAAAGTCCACTCACCACACCAGCTACATGAGCTATATTATGAGCCTCCAAATCTACACTATGTCTCTTTTGATACCAATGAACAATAGCACCAAAAAACTCCTCCCCCAACTCCTCATAACCAAAAATGCAATGCTCTACTCTCTTTTTGAGATCTTCAACTATTGGAGCAGCACAAGCAAAATCCATATCCGCTACCCAAAGCGGAAAAAGACCACCCTCTTTATAGACTCGCTTCAATCCATCATACTTGACACATCTTGTATTTTTTCTATCTATGTGTTTATCAAAGATGGTGTTCACCTCTTCTTCCAAACACTAAAGAGTGATCTTGAGTGTTGAAACTTATTTTCACTCTCTCTAATAACAAACTCTTCATAAAATGGCTCACACATTTTGATAAACTCACAACTCAAAATCTCCTCTAGCTTCTCTTGTGAGCTTTTGCCCTCACTACATAGCCATTTTTCTTTTTTGGTATATGATTCATCCCAGCTAAAAGGGCTTGCTATGATGAAGATTCCATCTCTGTTTAGCCTATGGGACATATCAAGTAAAAACTTCTCAGGGTCATAAACTCTATCTATAAGATTGACGCTGATGATGAGATCATATCCACTAAAGTGTGGTTTGAGGTTACACGCATCACCTTGCCAAAACTCTATTTTAGAGAAGCTTGATTCTTCAAGCTCCAAATCTTTGGCACTCACCTCAACTTTCTCTTTTATATCACCCTCTATTTTTCTACTATATCCTATCCTCTTGTCATCTTTTAAAAACTGCCCAATTCTTATAAATCTAGCACTAAAATCTATCCCGGTGACTTTATCAAAATCCTTTGCAAGCTCAAACACACCTCTTCCTACACTACAGCCAAGCTCTAAAGCACTACCTCTATTTATTGCGTATTTTGAAGCGATATGTGCATACCTTTTGTGAAAATTTGAGATTCCTAAGTGTGCCTCCCCAAAATGAAAATCACAATATTGTGAAATCTGTTCATCACTTTCATAAAAATCTCTTTTTGATATCTTCTGCTCTTTTGCCTCTACATATCTAAAACCTGCATGTTGGTAAAAATGTCTTCTAAAAGCGTATCTTGAATCTTTACAAGCCTCATTTCCAGTGCTAATAAAACTGCCGCCTTTGAATATATTGTGACGGTTATCAAAAGTAGGGGTTGAGAAATCATCATAAGCATAATGTATCTCAAATCCATCAAATCCATCAATTGGCGTCCTGCTCCACTGCCATAGATTTCCTATCACATCATAAAACTCGCCATGTCTAAATCTATCTACTGGACAAGCGGAAGCAAAATGCTCTAGGTTGATATTTGCAGGTGCTTTTTCTCCCCACTCTGGTTCATCAGCTACGCCGCTAACTTCTCTTAGTCTATGCCACATAGCTTCAGTAGGTAGAGTGATATTTTTACCTATCTTTTTACTTTTCCATGCACAAAAAGCCTCAGCCTCCAAAAAATTGACATCTACTGGGAAATTAAGCGGCAAAGGGACTAATTTTGTAAGGGTTCTATAAAGATATCCATCCCTGCTTTTTATCCAAAAAGGGGGATGCTCTGCTATCTTATACTCTCTCCATCTAAGCCCCTCTTCACTCCAAAACTCAGCTCTTTTGTATCCACCATCTTCTACAAACTCCAAAAACTCTCCATTGCTTACAAGGTATTTTGAAGCCTTAAAATCCTCGATATCCTCCTCATAGAATCCATACTCATTATCCCATCCATAGAGTGGATGATCTTTTGATTTTCCAAGTCTTACTTTTCCTCCACTTACAGGAAGTAGTTCATTTGTAGGGTAAATATCACTATACTCTTCACACTCCAAAAAAAAGCTACTTGGCTTTATATCTTCTATGTCAAGCTGCCTATGTAGCACAGAAGAGGTCTCAATATGAATTTTTTCATGCTCAATCCCCATCAAAATAATCCACATAGGGTCTTCCCAAGTGATTGGCATAGAGAAGTCTCTTTTTTTTATGAAATCTACCACTAGCTCTTTTACCTTTTGCCTATACTCTCTGACCTCATCTACTGGAGGAAAATCATAATTTTTATCATTGAGATCATCCCAGCTCATCTCATCAACACCAATAGCAAACATATTTTCAAATTTTGGGTTGATTCTTTTATCGATAAATTTTGCAACTATTAGCTTATTTACAAAAAATGAAGCAGTATGCCCAAAGTAGAAGATGAGCTTATGCCTAAGTGGTTCAGGCTGTTTGTAGAAGATACTATCATCTTTAAAGATCAAAAAAAGCTTCTCAAAAAGCTCATAAGTCTTCAAAAAATACTCTAAAATCTCCTCTCTTTTTTGCTCTTTAGGCCTATCTTCGTCCAATAAGACGCATCTTGTGATGTAATCTTTCATCATCATCCTTTTGCTTTTTGCCATATATCTTACCAAAAATAAAAAAACTTTGCTTTTTTATAGACTTAACACTCCTTTAACACTTTTGATTTATCATTGCAACCACAAACACAAAGGAGCTTTTATGCAAAAAACCCTACTACTTCTTATGGTATTGATTTCTACCATATTTGCCAATGATATAAAAATAGATGAAGCCTATGTTCGTTCAACCCCTCCAAGTCTTCCAAATAGTGCAGCTTTTATGAAGCTTACAAATAGTAGCGATAAAGATATAGCACTCATCTGGGCAAAATCAGGTGCGTCAAATATAGTTGAGCTACATACTCATGATATGAAAGATGGTGTTATGAGGATGTATCAGGTGCCAAAAATTGATATCAAAGCAAATAGTACTACTATTTTAGAGCCAGGTGGATTTCATGTTATGCTTATTGATTTAGTAAAAATGCCCCTCAAAGCAGGTGAAGAGGTGAAGCTAACTTTAGGCTTTTCAAATGGTGAAGAGCAGAGCATTACGATACCTATAAAAGATGTCATGAGCGGCATGAAACATCACAATAAAAAAGAGATGAAGAACTAAAAGAAGATAATGAAAAAGCTTCAGATTCTCCTCTCCATCTCTATAGTTTTAGCTATTTTGTTGAGCTATATTTTTGTAGATTTCAATGCTCTATATCTGAAGTTTAAGCCTCAGGCTTCATTCATGCTTCAAGATGAAAGTTGCAATCTCAAAAACTCAACTTGCAAAGTAACTATTGAAGATGGCACTATTTTGGAGCTAGAGATTTTGCCAAAACATATACCACTTATGGAGCCTTTGGAGTTTAGACTAAAAAGCTCAAAATCTGATCTTGAAAATGTGAGCTTAACAATCTATGCTACAAATATGATGATGGGAATCTACGAGCTAGATTTCAAAAAAATAGGAGAGGGTGAATATATCACTAGAGCAACACTCCCAACATGCCCAGTTGGCAACATGAAATGGAATGCAGATGTAGAGATAAAAAAGCTTCCTAAAGCAATAGGAGCTAGATTTAAATTTGAGACGGACTAAGACATGAGAATATATTTAGTAGCAGCTGCTATTGGGCTGCTATTGCTATTTTTACTAAAACCAATGATTGACAATCAAAAAGAGATGAAAAAGTATGATTTTAGTGTCACTAGTGTAGATGGTGAAATCAAAAAAGAGGACTTCAAGGGGAAAGTTTTGGCAGTATATTTTGGATATATGTTCTGCCCTGATGTCTGCCCTACTTCTCTTAGCACTCTAGCCTATTCACTTGAAGGGTTTAGTCAAAAAGAGTTAGAAGAGTTTAGGGGACTTTTTATCAGTGTTGATCCAGATCGTGATACATTAAAAGATTTAGATGAATACGCCAAGTATTTTCATAAAAGATTTATAGGTGCTACAAGTGATAAGGAGAATCTAGATGATATCACCAAAAGATATGAGTCATATTATGAAAAAGTATATTTAGAGGATTCTAAGATGGACTACTCTGTTGCTCATACATCTTTTATCTATATATTTGATAGGGATGGAAGGTTTGTTAAAAAGATAGATCATTTTACAAATCCAAATGAGATAAAAGAGGTACTCTCAAAGCTTCTTTAAAAAGCTTAGATTCTTAAAAAGTTAGAACCTCATTTTTTATCTTGTTTAGCTTTGAGATAGATTCTTTAAGCTTAGAAACCTCCTCATCAAGTGCACTAAGATTCCAAGCTCCTAGCGTTTGAGGGATCTCTTTATCGCCTCTTTTTATCTCTATATAATCTAAAAATGAGATATTTGCCATATTTAAAACTATAGCAATCTCCTCTCTAGCCTCTTCGATATCGCGTAAAATCATCTCTATTTTTTCAAACATGTTACATCCTCCACATATTCTCTATTTTATTCCTGCTTCAACAAGTGCATGGATATGGATAGCACCTATTAGCTCTTTTTTGCTATTGACTATAGCAATAATTTGAACTTTTCTCTCCTCTATAAGCTCCAATATTTCAGAAGCTAGCATATTCTCATCTTCGCAGATGAGTGGATTTTTACTAGCAAAATCTAGAGCATTTTTTTGCAAAGAGAAATCATCCCTCATAAGTGCACGCCTAAGGTCACCATCTGAAAGAATCGCCTCTATTCTACCATCTTTGTCTAATATAAAAAGATTGCCAAGCCTACCCTCGCTCATCTTGGCTATCGCCTCTTTTAGGGTAGTCTCTTTATGTACTATGGGAAGATTGGTCTTTTGCATGATATCTTTTGCTTTTACAAACAATCTTTTGCCAAGCATTCCACCTGGATGAAATGATGCAAAATCACTCTTTTTGAAATCTCTTCTTTTCATTAGCACCACAGCAAGTGCATCTCCAAGAGCCATAGTTAGAGTGGTTGAGCTAGTAGGTGCTGCATTTAGTGGGCACGCCTCTTTGCTTACCTCTATGGAGAGATTGGCATCTCCCATTTTTGCTAATGAAGAGGACATACTTCTACTCATTGTGATAATCTTTAGTCCAAATCTTTTTAGATGTGGCAAGATTCCTACTAGCTCTTCACTCTCTCCGCTATAGCTAATAGCCAAAATAGTGTCTCTTCTTTGAATCATTCCAAGATCACCGTGCATAGCTTCAGTTGGGTGGATAAAAAAGCTACTAGTGCCTGTACTTGCTAGAGTTGCTGCTATTTTGCTCCCTACAAGGCCAGACTTTCCCACACCTGTAATAATAACCTTGCCTTCACAATTAAAGATTATCTCTACTGCTTTTACAAACTCATCATCAAGGCTTTTTGATGCCAAAAGAAGCTCTCTAGATTCAATCTCCAAAACCTCTTTTGCTATCTCTATATAATTCATTACATCACAAAAACAGTTGGTACGATTGTAGGATATTTTTTTGTTTTTCTAAATATATGTTTCCTAACAACTTGTCTTATATCATTCTCCAAAGCTCTATGGTTTGAAAGCACCTCTGGTTTTATGTTTTTCATGAAATTGATCAAAACATCCTCCATCTCTTTTGAAAACGCCCTATCATCTTTATCTGGCACCAATCCATAGCTTGAGACTTTTGGTTTATTTATAAGCTTTTGATCATTTTCTGAAATTTGAGCTATTATCATCACGATTCCATCGTTTGCAAGCTTTTGCCTATCAATGATTACATCATTTTCTATTTGTGAATTTATCTGATTATCTATAAATGTTTTACCTGTTTTTATAGATTTGATCTTTTTCATGTAGTTTGGACATACTTCAATCATATCTCCATCTTGCATCAAAAATATATTCTTTTCTGGGATTCCACATTTTATGGCTGTATCTTTATGTTTTACCAAGTGATTGTACTCTCCATGCACAGGCAAGAAGAATTTTGGTTTGACAAGCCTTAGCATAAATTTCTGCTCCTCTTGGCAAGCATGTCCACTTACATGAATCTCACTAAAGTCTTGGTAAGCTACAGTAGCTCCTGATTTTAGTAGATAGTTTAGTACTGAACTGACAGAGGATTCGTTACCTGGTATAGCTTTGGCTGAGATTATGATAGTATCAGTTGGTTTTATCTTGATATGCCTATGCTCATCAGTTGCCATTCTATAAAGAGCACTCATTGTCTCTCCTTGGCTTCCAGTTGTTACGATCAATACCTCACTATCATCATACTTATTTACCTCATGTGCATCAATAAAATGTGTTGTAGGTATGTTTATATAACCTAACTCCATTGCCATCTCTAGGTTTTTCTCCATGGATCTACCTATGACACTTATTTTTCTATTATATTTTATACCATGTTCTATGGCTTGATAAACACGGTGGATATTTGAAGAGAAGGTGGACATGATAACCCTTCCTTTTGCTTTTGAGAAGATATTATCAAAAGTTGGTCCTACAGAGCTCTCACTTGCTGTTATGCCTGCTTTGTGCGAATTTGTACTATCACTAAGCAGTAGCATTACCCCTTTTTCACTATAGTATGCAAATCTTTGCAAATCTGTAGGAAAGTTATCAATTGGTGTATGATCTATCTTAAAATCCCCAGTATGGATGATAGTCCCAGCCTCAGTCTGTATTGCAAGAGCTGATGCATCTATCACTGAGTGGGTGATATGAATCCACTCCACATCAAATTCACCCACCTTGATAGGTCTTCTTTTTTCCACGATTCTAAAGAGATTTTTATACTGCTTTAGCCCATGTTCGTTGAATTTATTCTCTAACATTCCAAGAGGAAGAGGTGTTGCATAGATTGGAAACTGCATCTCTTTAAAAAGATATGGAATTGCCCCAATGTGATCCTCATGCGCATGTGTGATAACTATAGCTACTATTTTGTTTTTAATAGCTCTAAGATATGAAAAATCAGGCACTAAAATATCAACACCATGCATATCTTCAGATGGAAAACTCATACCACAATCGATAATAATAGCGCAATTTTCGCTCTCAAGAACAGCAATATTTCCGCCTATTTCACCTAAGCCACCAAGTGGTGTGTATCTTATTTTTGCATTTGTGTTGAGATTTAGCTTGTAGTGAGGATTTAGTCTATTTATCTGTATTTTGTTGTTTGCCTCTACGCCTTTTTTGAGATCTCTGTATATTCCAGTTGGTGAACCTGTCACATTGTGAAAATCACTTTTACTACCTTTTGCACCTCTAGGAGGTCTAGGCTTTCTGTTTCTATCTCTCTTGTCAGCACCTTGATCTCCTGCCTTAGCCTCCTCTCCCTCTGCTCTCTCGCTCCCTTTTTCAAACTCCACAAGATCATTTTTGTTCTCTTGTTGATTTTCCGTTGTCATATCTCTTTCTTGATTTTCATCTATCATTTTTTGCCTTTATCTAAGTGAATTGTAAATTTGGTGATAAAGGATTGTTGGAATCTCATGTGCTCTGCTTCTATCATCTATTCCAAGTTCTAGAAAAAGTTCAGAAATCCTCTCTTTTGAGTATCTCTGAGATAGAGATTTTGAAAGTTTTTTTCTAGGGGAGGCAAATGCCACTCTTAGAAACCTCTCAAAATCTTCAGAACTCTCTAGCTCTGCTCTTTTTCTTACTCTTATTACAGATGAGAACACTTTTGGCTCTGGTTCAAAAGAGGATGGAGGCACATCAAAAAGCATCTCTGCCTCTCCTGCACTCTCTACTAAAACAGATAAAGCACAAAAATTGCGATCCCCTCTTTTGGCACAAAACTTTAATGCTACCTCTTTTTGAATCATCACTACCAACTCTTTGCAGTTACTATCTTTAAGAGCCTTGAGAATTATATTCGTAGCTACATAATAGGGAAGATTTGCAACCAGCCTGTATGGCTTTTCGTGTAAATTTTCTCTCCACAGGTCTAAAACATCACAGAGGATAATCTCTAATCTCTTCTCCCCTATCTCTTTTGCAAATTCCCTACTAAGTATCTCAAATAGCTCTCTATCTATCTCAAAGGCAATAACTCTTGAGAGTTCCAACAGTTTTCTCGTCAAATCACCTAATCCAGCCCCAATCTCACATATAGGAGTATTATCATTGGGGATCGATTTGATGATCTTCTCTAGGACTACTTCATCTTTTAAAAAGTTTTGTCCAAATCTCTTTTTTGCTACAATTTCTGCTTTTACCACTGCTTCCCGCCAACATTTCTATTATATAGTACAACATACTTTCTTTAACTATCCTATATTTTATCCCTTTTTCTATACTATTTCATTTATAAATTATTTAAATTGGATATATATGAACTATTTTGCAAAGCGTATTATCCCATGTCTTGATGTGAAAGAGGGGAGAGTTGTAAAGGGTATAAATTTCGTAGGATTGAAAGATGCTGGAGATCCTGTAGAAGTTGCTAAGAGATACAACCAAGAGGGTGCTGATGAGATAACATTTTTAGACATTACCGCAAGCCATGAAAAGAGAGATACTATTGTAGAGATAGTAAAAGATGTAGCAAAAGAGGTTTTTATCCCACTAACTGTAGGTGGTGGGATTAGGACTATGGATAATATCTACTCTCTTTTAAATGTTGGCTGTGATAAGGTTTCTATAAACTCAAGTGCAGTAAAAAATCCATATTTTGTAGAAGAAGGGGCAAAAAGATTTGGCTCTCAATGTATTGTAGTAGCAATTGATGCAAAAAGAGTTGGAGATTCATACAATGTATATATCAATGGAGGAAGAATTGATACTGGATTAGATGCACTAAAGTGGGCAAAAGAGATGGAGAGCAGAGGTGCGGGTGAAATTCTTCTAACTTCTATGGATAGTGATGGCACAAAAGCAGGCTATGATTTAGATATGCTTAGATTGATATGCGAAGCAGTAGATATCCCTGTAATTGCAAGTGGTGGTGCTGGAGAGATGTCTCATCTAAAAGATGCTTTTTTAGCTGGAGCTGATGCTGCATTAGCGGCCTCTATTTTCCATTTTAGAGAGATTGAAATATCGCACTTAAAAGAGTATCTCAGGGAAAATGGTTTGGTGGTTAGGTAGTGCTTTTTATCTCTGCTGGCTCTATGGAGACTTTTGATTTCGCACTTCCTATTGGAATTGGCATGGTAGAATCTACTATAAACCTAACAAGATTAGCACTTATGGATAGGCCTGATATTATAGTTTTTGTAGGTAGTGCTGGTAGTTACGGTGATAGAGAGATTTTTGATATTGTAGAATCAAATATAGCATCTAATATTGAAATATCATATCTGCAAGATAGATCTTTCACTCCAATTGAGAATGTTATAAAAGTTGAGAATATAATTGTTTCACGTGAAACAATTGTAAACTCATCAAACTACATAACAAAAGATTTAGATTCATCAAAAAGATTTAGAAAAATAGGTCTTGAGATAGAAAATATGGAGTTTTTTTCTGTGCTATCTGTAGCAAAAGAGTTTGGGATTCCAGCTTTTGGCATATTTGTGATAACAAATTATTGCAACGAAAATGCTCATAACGACTTTGTCAAAAATCACAATAGAGCTATGGAGATCTTAAAAAATCACATAGAAAAGAGGAGAAAAAATTAAACAAGATATCTACTCAATAGAGCTTGAAGATCTAAAAGGGCTTATAAAACCAAGCTTTAGAGCAAAACAAATATACAACTGGCTCTACATAAACTATAGCGATAGTTTTGAAAAGATGTCAAACCTACCAAAAGATCTAAGAGATGACTTAGAGAAGAGATTTTTCATTGATAGCATAAAAATCAAAAATTGTGAATGCTCAAGTGATGGCTCAAAAAAGTATCTCTTTGTTGATAGCAAAGAGAACAGCTTTGAATCTGTTCTGCTAAAAATGAAAGATAAAAAGTATGACGAATCTGGGAATATTACAACAAGTGAAAAATATACAATCTGTGTATCTACCCAAATAGGCTGTAAAGTTGGATGCTCATTTTGCCTAACCGCAAAAGGTGGTTTTACTAGAGATTTGAGTGCTGGAGAGATAGTTTTTCAGATTTTAGCGATAAAAAGAGATAATGACATCCCAGTAGAGAAAAGAGTAAATGTAGTCTATATGGGCATGGGTGAACCACTTGATAACTTTGAAAATCTTTTGAAAGCTATAAAAATACTATCTTGCGAAGATGGACTTTCAATCTCACCCAAAAGACAGACAATATCAACAAGTGGCATCTCACCAAAAATCACAAAACTTGGAGAAGAGAATCTTGGGGTAATGCTTGCAATATCTCTCCATGCTGTTGATGATGAATTAAGAAGTGAGCTAATACCGTTAAATAGAGCCTATAACATAAAATCAATCATTGAAGCAATAAAAAAATATCCTATCGATTCTAGAAAGAGAATAATGTTTGAATATCTAGTCATCGGAGAGAAAAATGATGATATAAAATCTGCAAAAAAACTCATAAAACTACTTGAGGGGATAAAGTCAAAAGTGAATTTAATCTATTTCAATCCATATCCAGGGACAGAATATAAAAGACCTAAAAAAGAGGATATGTTAAATTTTCAGCAATACCTCGTAGATAGAGGAGTGCTATGTACTATTAGAGAATCCAAAGGCTTAGATATAAGTGCAGCTTGCGGACAACTTAGAGAAAGGAGTAGAGATGGGATCAGTTGATATTGTGTTGATTGTTTTTTTAGTAGTCGTGACTATTATTGGTGTTGGTGGATTTATCTATTATGCGTATAAAAATTAAAAAATTGATTGCAGGATAGAAATATACCTATTATGCTCTCTTAAAATCATCTTCTAATCTTACAATATCATCCTCTCCAGTATATTCACCAACTTGAGCTTCAATAAGGACTACTGGTATTTTTCCCTCATTTGCCAATCTATGAGCTTCACCCATTTTTATATAGGTTGACTCATTTGGGCAGATATATTTTTTTTCTCCACCTACCTCTACAGTAGCAGTGCCACTTACAACAATCCAGTGCTCATTTCTATGAAAATGTTTTTGCAAAGAGAGTCTTTTGCCAGGTTTTACCTCTATTTTTTTTATCTTAAAGCCAGCACAATCTTCAAGAACAGTATATGTTCCCCATGGTCTATGTACGCACTTATGGACAATAGGAAGTAGTGAGCCTCTTTGTTTTAGAGAGTTTACGATTGATTTGACTTTTTGAGATGAGCCCTTTTTTGATATCAAAAGTGCATCTTCAGTATCCACTACTATTAAATCTTCTACATCAATAAGTGCTACCTCTTTATTTGCGATCACTAGATTATTGTTACTATCATTTTCTAGCTCAGATGATAAGGAATCAAAACTACCTACATCACTCCAACCAAAGCTTGACCTCACAACTTTAACTCTACTACTCTTTTCAAGTAGTGCATAATCTATAGAATCTTCAGGTATAAGTTCCATATCATCTCTTTTGATTCTTATCATCTCACTTTTGTCAGATTTTTCAAAAGCACTCAAAGAGGTCTCATAAATTTTTGGCGAATATTTTTTTAGCTCATCCAAAAAATAGCCTACTCTAAAAGCAAACATTCCACTATTCCAGTAGTAGTTGCCCTCACTCAAATACTCTTTTGCAACCTCAATAGTAGGCTTCTCTTTAAAGCTTAAGACATTCTCACCATCAGCTTTTATATATCCAAAGCCAATCTCAGGATATGTAGGTTCTATCCCAAAAGTCACTAGATAATCTTCAGAAGCTAACTCACAAGCTCTATCAACAGCCTCTTTATAGCGGTTTTGATCTTTTATAAGATGATCACTTGGAGTAATTAAAACAATCTCTTCACTTTCAAGACTCATGCAAGCCAAAGCTATTGCGGGAGCAGTATTTTTAGCTATAGATTCCAATAAAAATCTAAAGTCTATGACTATATCTTTGCTCTCTTCTATCTGATCTAAAGCTAAAAAGTAGTGCTCTTCATTTGAGACAATAAATATCTTATCACATATTTTACTATTCCTATCAATCGTCTTTTGAAAGAGTGATTCTCCTTCAAAAATCTGTACAAACTGTTTTGGCATAAGAGACCTACTCATTGGCCAAAGCCGCGTTCCGCTTCCTCCACAAAGAATAATATTTGTCATAATATATGTCCTAATCTCTCTTTTTTTGTCTTTAGATAATCTCTATTATAGCAGTTATGCTCTACTAATATCGGCTCTCTTTGAGACTTTATATATTTAGAGACCTCTTCTACCTTTTTTGGATTATTTGTCAAAAGCTTAACACTTTTTATCTCAAAAAACTTAAAAATCTTATCTAAAATACTATAGTCTCTCTCATCATCTCTAAAGCCAAGAGCCAAATTTGCCTCAACAGTGTCATAACCAACATCTTGAAGTGCATAAGCATTTATCTTGTTTAAAAGACCAATATTTCTACCCTCTTGTCTAAGATAGATTATCATACCACCCTCTTTTGAGATTCTCTCCAGAGCAATTGCAAGCTCTCCTCCACAATCACACTTCAAGGAGCCAAAAACATCGCCAGTTAGGCACTCTGAATGAACTCTAAGGAGTGGATTTTGGCTTAAATCTTTTGTAAACAAAACTAGATGCTCTTTGCTATCCTCTTGAAAGACTCTGATCTTAAAATTGCCATATTTTGTAGGTAGATTTGCCTCATTTGAAATAGTATTATCCACTCTAAGACCTTTTTAACTTAACTCTTTGAGAGTGTGTGATTGCTACAGCCATTGCATCTGTAATATCAAGAGGTTTAATATCTTTTTTTATATTTAAAACTTTTTTGACCATATACGCTACCTGAACTTTATCTGCTTTTGCTTTTCCAGTAAGTGCTTTTTTGACCTGCAAAGGAGTGTATTCATAAAAATTTCCTATTTCTTGAAGAATTTTTAGAGAGAGTGCTCCACGAAATTGAGCTAATTTTATTACAGTCTTTGGGTTGTGTGCAAAGAATATATCCTCTATCGCCACCTCATCTATGTGAAATCTTTTAAGAACCAAGTCTATTCCCTCTACAAACTCTAGTATTTGATGTTGCAGATCTCTCTCTTTTATCTTTATCAAACCTGCTTCAACCAGCCTCAACATGGGTCTATCAAGCTCAATAATGGCATATCCACAATTTATACTTCCTGGATCAATACCTAAAATATTCACTAAATTTTCAACCTTTTTTCACTACTGTCATGTCAATTAAAAGCTAACTAGAAGCAATAATGTGTTAGATTATTCACATAATTTTCACATAGTGAAACCAACTTTGGGGGTATTTTTGCTTGGAGATACTACACTATCTCAACTTAAAGATGAGATATCAAATTTTGAGTATGAGAAGTACATAAAAAACTTAAGGTATTCAGAAGAAGCAAGTAGAAGCGACCTTGCCGTATATGAAGCACCAAATCCATTTATTCAAAATTGGGTAAAAACAAAATATAGCGAAAAAATAGCACACCTTTTTGAGATGAATACTGGTGTAAAACCAGAAGTTAATATAATTTTGTCAACTGAAAAAAAGAGCGTGCCAAAAAAGGTTATGCTCAATGAATATAAGCAGCAAAAATCGACTATATTAAATCCCTCATACACTTTTGATGCTTTTGTTGTTGGTTCATCCAATCAGCTAGCTTATGAGGTCTCGCAAACTGTCTGTGCAAAACAGGGACTAGCTTTCAATCCGCTTTTGCTCTATGGTGGAACAGGACTTGGAAAAACTCATCTCCTAAATGCGATAGGAAATCATGCAATAACAAAGCAAAAATCAGTCATCTATATAACAAGTGAGCAGTTCTTAAATGATTGGCAATTTCACATTAGAAACCAGACTATGGATAGATTCCGTGAAAAGTATAGAGCATGTGATTATCTTCTTATTGATGATGTTCAGTTTTTTGGGGGCAAAGAGAGAATACAAGAGGAATTTTTTCATACATTTAATGAGCTTCACTCCAAAAACAGGCAGATAATCCTAACAAGTGATAAACCACCAAAAAAGATAGCTGGACTAGAAGAGAGGCTAAAAAGTCGTTTTGAGTGGGGTTTGGTTGCAGATATACAGCCTCCAGAACTTGAAACAAAAATAGCAATTATTAAAAAGAAGTGCGAATTTGATGGAATCTATCTTGATAGAGAGATTATTGATTATATTGCTACAAATATGGATAACAACATAAGAGAAATTGAGGGAATTATCATAAAACTCAATGCTTTTGCAAATTTGATGAATCAAGATATCACTTTAGAGTTTGCAAAAAATATATTAAAAGAGCAAATAAAAGAGAAAAAAGAGAGCATCACAATAGATGATATCATCTCAGTAGTCTCAAAAGAGCTAAACATAAAACCAAGTGAAATAAAAAGTAAAAGCAGATCTACACAAATAGCAAATGCAAGAAGGATTGTCATATATCTAGCTAGAAACCTTACTCCAAACTCTATGCCAGCTCTTGCTCACTACTTTGGAATGAAAGATCACAGCTCAGTAAGTAAAGCCATGAAAAAAGTCCAAGAGTTACTAAATGGAAGTGCTGACTTTAAAATAGTAGTAGATGAACTAAAGAACAAAATAAGCTCAAAAGAGTAAAAAGTATGAATATTTAGAATATTTTAGCTAGAATATTGTGAAAAGATGTGAAAAATAAGCTCTATATCTTTCAATGCCAGAGCCTATATAAAATAAGGCAAAAAGAGTAGTTTTCACAAATTCATTGCCTATACTACTATTACTATTTAAAATTATAATATAAAGGAGTCCTCAGATGAATATCTCTATTTCTAAAAGTATTCTCGATAATATACTCACAAATCTACAACCTTTTTTGGAAAAAAAAGATTCTTCACAGATCACATCTCATGTACTATTTATAGCTAGTGAAGAGAATCTAACAATAAAAGCAACAGACTACGAGATAGGACTTAGAGGCTCTACAGACTCTTTTACTCTCAATGAAGGTGGTAAGGCAACTGTTAATGGAAGAAAGATTTTAGATATTATAAAGAGACTAAAAGATGAAGAGGTAAATCTAAAAGATGAAGATGGATTTTTATATATAAAACAGGGGAGAAGCTCATTTAAGTTACCAACATTTGGAGCAGATGAATTTCCAACATTTCCAACAGTAGAAGGAAATCCAAAAGTAGAAATAGATTCACTAAATCTAATTCAATCGATTAAAAAAATAATACCAGCAATTGATACAAACAATCCAAAATATGAGCTAAATGGTGCATTAATTGATATAAAAGAGTACTCTATAAATTTTGTAGCAACTGATACAAGAAGATTGGCTGTTGTAAAATTTGAAAATCCCTCAGTTGATAAACTTTCACTAATCATCCCTAAAAAGGCTATAATTGAGATTCAAAAGCTCTTTTTTAATGACATAGAGCTTTACTACAATGAGACAAATCTAATCATAAAATCTACAAACTATCTCTTTTTTACAAAGTTAATAAATGGTAAGTATCCAGATTATGAGAGAATAATCCCAAAAGATATAAAAAACCATATAACACTTCCAAAAGATAAAGTTATAGAATCTATAAAGTTGATAAACTCAATTTCAACTGAGATAAAAGTGACATTTAGAAGAGATGAGATAGGATTTGAAGCTTTAAGCGAAGAAAACTCAGAAGCTCAAACACAATTTGAGTTTGAAACACAATTTGAAAATGATTTTGTAATAGCAATGAATTCAAGATACATTTTAGATTTTCTATCACAAATTGATACAAGTGAATTTATAATTGGATTAAATGATACAAACCAACCTTTTATACTAAAAAGTGATAACTTCCAAACTATTGTAATGCCAATAGTGATGTAAAAATACAATAAAAGAGGATTGAGAGAGTAGATGGAAAATAAGCAATACACAGCTAATAATATAAAAGTACTAAAAGGTCTAGAAGCGGTTAGAAAAAGACCTGGAATGTATATTGGTGATACAAACATAAATGGACTTCATCACCTTATATATGAAGTAGTAGATAACTCTATAGATGAATCAATGGCAGGATATTGTAATGAGATATCTATAACAATAGCAAAAGATGGAAAAGCAATCATCAAAGACAATGGTAGAGGAATACCAGTAGATATTCACCCAACAGAAAACATCCCAGCAGCTACAGTTGTTCTAACTGTACTTCATGCAGGTGGAAAATTTGACAAAGATACATACAAAGTTTCAGGCGGTCTTCACGGCGTTGGTGTCTCTGTTGTAAATGCACTATCTAAAAACTTGAGTATGATTATTGAGAAAAATGGAAATATATATAGACAAGAGTTTGCTTGTGGGATACCTCAAACAGAACTAGAGATTGTTGGTACATCTAAAAAAAGTGGTACTACTATTGAGTTCTATCCTGATGATTCTATATTTGAGACATCTGATTTTGTAAAAGAAACACTAGCAAAAAGATTTAAAGAGCTTGCATATCTAAATAAAAATATAACTATAAAATTTAGCGATGAGAGATCAGGTTTTAAAGAAAACTACCATTTTGAAGGTGGTTTATCACAATTTGTTGAGGATATGAATAAAAAAGTTCTTATCACTCAAGTATTCTCTTTTGATGATACCTCTACTGAAACAGAAGTAGAAATAGCTTTAGCTTATAATGATACTTATGAAGAGAAACTTCTAAGTTTTGTAAATAATATAAAAACACCAGATGGTGGTACTCATGAGTCTGGCTTTAGAGCAGGACTAACAAGAGCTATTAGCAACTATATCGATCAAAATGCAAATGCAAGAGAGAAAGAGTATAAAGCAACTGGTGATGATGTAAGAGAGGGTCTTTTAGCCATAATTTCAGTTAAAGTTATGGAACCACAATTTGAAGGTCAAACAAAAGGAAAACTTGGAAGTTCATTTGTGAAACCTTTGGTTCAGAAATTAACCTATGAGAGACTTATCAAATTTTTTGAAGAGAATCCAAATGATGCAAAATCTATCATGCAAAAAGTGCTACTCGCTGCTCGTGGTAGAGAGGCTGCAAAAAAGGCTAGAGAGTTAACTCGTAGAAAAGATTCTATGTCAGTTGGCACACTTCCTGGAAAGCTAGCTGATTGTCAAAGCAAAGATCCAACAATATCTGAACTCTATCTAGTAGAGGGCGATTCTGCTGGAGGCTCTGCAAAACAGGGAAGAGATAGAGTTTTTCAAGCAATACTTCCACTTAAGGGTAAAATCTTAAATGTTGAGAAGAGTAGAATTGATAAGATACTAAAAAGCGATGAGATAAAAAATATGATAACAGCTCTTGGTTGTGGCATAGGAGAGGATTTTGATGAATCAAAACTTAGATATCACAAAATAGTTATCATGACAGATGCTGATGTTGATGGAAGTCATATCCAGACATTGCTTCTGACATTTTTCTATAGATATCTAAAACCAATAGTTGATAATGGATATCTATATATCGCTCAACCTCCTCTTTATAGATACAAAAAGGGTAAAAAAGAGATATACCTAAAAGATGATAAATCACTCTCTCAGTATCTAATCGAAAATGGTATAGAAAATTTTGAGTTTGAGGGGATTGGAACTCCAGAGTTAGTAGAACTTTTGAAATATACTGCACACTATAAAGCAGTACTAAAAGATCTACAAAGAAGATATTCACTCATTTCAGTTGTAAAATATCTAGTTGAAAATAGAGATCTAATTTCACTTACACTCCCTGAACTTTTTGAAAATCTAAAAATCTTTATCGCAGATAATGGATTTAATATTTTAAACCATTTTGTAAATGATGAACATATAAAATTATATGTCCAAACAGGTGAAGGTTTAGAAGAGATAACAATAGATCAGTCACTTTTTGAAAACCCACATTTTGAAGAGGCTAGTAGAATCTACTACAAGATTATGGAGAGAGATTTATCTATGTTTGGTGATCAGAGTGTTTTAGAATTGCTAGAAAATATAGAATCTAGTGCAAAAAAGGGTGCATACATACAAAGATACAAAGGTCTAGGTGAGATGAATCCAGAACAACTATGGGAAACTACTATGACACCTGAAAACAGAACTCTTTTAAAAATTAGTGTAGAGGATCATGAAAGTGCAAGTGACACATTTTCTCTTTTTATGGGTGATGAGGTAGAGCCTAGAAGAATCTACATACAAGAGCATGCAAAAGATGTTCAACATCTAGATATTTAAGGACTTCAGTGTCAAAGCTTTATGGAGAAAAAGAGTTAGATAATTTTTGTGTCAAAACAAATCTAGAGATTTGGGAGAACAAAAATAGCAAAAACTACTGGATAAAAATAGAACTACCAGAGTTTGTATGCAGATGTCCTAGAAGTGGATATCCAGATTTTGCAACAGTATATATTGACTATATTCCAGATAAGTATGTAGTAGAGCTTAAGGCTTTGAAACTCTATATAAATACTTTTATGAATAGATATATCTCACATGAAGATTCTGCAAATGAGATATATGATACTATCCATAAAAGAGTAGAGCCAAAAGAGATGAACTTGAAGATGGATTTTAATCCAAGAGGAAATGTTCATACAACAATAGAGATAAATAGCAAAGAGAGTTAATGGAATTTTTTTCAAATATAAATATACAATTTTATTTAATAGCCTACTTAGTAGGTGGTATTCCTTTTGGTCTAATTTTGGCAAAATTATTTACCGGAATTAATATAAAAGAGCATGGTAGCGGCTCCATCGGTGCTACAAATGTACTAAGAGTTGTAAAAGAGAAATACCCACAAAAAGCAAAACTAATAGCTGTAAGCACTTTTACACTTGATACACTAAAAGGTCTAGTAGTTATTTTGATAGCAAAATATTTAGGGCTTTCACCTGAAACACAGTGGGCTATTGCATTTTTAGCAGTTGTAGGGCACTGTTTCTCTCCATACTTGATGTTTGAAGGTGGTAAGGGTGTTGCTACAGGATTTGGTGTTATGGCTATAATGCTGCCTATTGAAGCTATTATTGGGATAGTAGCTTGGTTTGTATTTGCAAAAGTTATAAAAATCTCCTCACTCTCCTCACTAGTAGGTCTTTTAGTATTTACAGTCTCAAGTTTTATTATTCATCCAGAAATTCCAGATATCAACTCACATGCTCCTATTATTCTTATAACCTTTATAATAGTCTATAAACATATTCCAAATATTATAAGGCTTGCAACAAAAACTGAAGCAAAAATTTAGATGATTTTTGAGATAAAAATAGAGTCTTTAGAGATTGAATGTATCATAGGTATAGAAGATTTTGAGAGAGAGAATCCACAAAAAGTAGTTGTTGATTTAAAGTTAAGTTATAGATATAACGGTATTTTTTTGAATTATTGTTCACTAAGAGATGATCTTATTTCACTCTTTAAAGATAGAGAGTTTGGGCTTTTAGAAGATGCCATCATTGAGATAATAGAAACTTTGAAGAAAAAATATACTACTATCGAAGATGGAAGTATAGAGATCTCAAAACCTGATATATTTGAAGATTGTGTTGTAAGCCTAAAAAGCTCTTTTTAGAGCTCTTTAGTTCTATTTTTTAGGAATTTTTTTATAGCTTTACTCCCTTTTAGCATCTGGTGAGTCTGCTTTTTTGGATCAAATGATACATCTTTTGGCGGTTGCATTGCTACTCCTTTTTGGTTTTGTGAATTATAAAGAGTAGTTATTTCAAGATAGTTACAAAAAAATCTTTTTAGCTAATATTACAAATTAGTGTCAGAGGTATATTGATGAGTTTAGAGATTGATGTTGAGGATAAGTTATATTCAAGTTGTGATGATTTTGAGATTTCAAAACTTATTAAAGTTGAGATAAAGAGCTATCTATCTTCACTTGAGGAGAGATTTAAAAAAACACAAGGCAAGCAATTTTTATATCACCACACAAAAGAGCTTGATAAATTTATAAACCTAATATATAAAACCTCTCTAAGAATTTTTTTCAAAGATTACATACCCTTGACAAATCAACTCCCAATCACCCTTGTTGCATTAGGCTCTTATGGTAGAGAGCAGCTTGCTATGTATTCTGATATTGATTTGATGATTGTTTATAAAAAGATAGAGGGCTACAATATAGAGCCAATAATAAAAAAGATTTTTTATATCGCTTGGGATGCGGGATTGAAGCTTGGTCATAGAGCTCATGAAGTAGGAGAGCTAATAGATGCTAGCAGAGAAGATATCACAATCAAAACAGCAATGATCGAATCTCGTTTTATATGTGGTTCAAAAGTGCTATATGTAGAGGTAGAATCCAAACTAAATAGGATAAGAAATGAAAATCAAAAAGAGTATGCCTTAGAAAAGATAGAGGAGTACCAAAAGAGACACACAAAATATCCCTACTCTATGGAGCCTGATATAAAAGAGGGATATGGTGGTATTAGAGATGCAAATACACTCTTTTGGATAAGTAATACAATATATAAAGTCAAAAGTTTACGCGATCTTCAAGAGATCCTTTTCAAGGAGGATGAGTATAAAGAGTTTAGAGGGTATCTAGAGTTTCTCTTTCGTATAAGAAGTGCTTTGCATCTAAGCAGTAGAAAGAAGAGCGATAAGCTAGTTTTAGAAATTTTGCCTCAAGTTGCAAAAAAATTAGGTTTTGAAGAGAATCAAAAAGGGGTTATTGATTGTGCAAAAAGAGCACTAGAGGCGATGCATAGAGTCTATCTTTTCTCTGATATCAATCTTTCACGAATCACTAGGAGATTTTTTTATAATCCCAAAAATATATATAAATTAAAGCAGGTTAGATTGAAAGAGGGAATATTTGAATTTGAGAATAGAATCTACTGCTCATTTAATCTAGAACCTATAAATTTAATAGAGATACTAGATTTTCTTTTGAGGCTTGAAGATAGAGAGTTCTCTTTTGATTCTTCAGCAATATATATGCTAAAAAGAGCAAAAAAACCAGCAATATCAACAAAAAATATAAACACAGCTTTCAAAAAACTCTTTTTTAGAAAATACACATACTCAATACTAAAAGCTTTTTATGATGCAAATTTGATTGAGTATTTTATCCCAGCTTTTAAAAAGGTGCTCTACCTTCCACAATTTGATGGGTACCATAGTTTACCAGTTGATATGCACTCAATTCACTCAATCTACCACATAGAAAATATCCAAAACAGCTTTTTAAAGTCTCTATATCAAAACCTAGATATCAACAAAAGATCGATGCTAAAAATAGCTCTCTTTTTTCACGATATCGGAAAGGGCAGAAAGAGAGAACACTCAATCGTGGGTGAGGAGATATTTAAAAAATTTGCAGAAAAAATTGAGCTTGAGCATGCAGATATGGGTTCTATTTTGATTAGATACCACACCTTGATGACCTCAGTTGTCCAAAAAGAGGATATATACAATGAGAACACTATTTTAGAGTTTGTCTCAAAAATCCGCTCAAAAGAGCTTCTAGAGATGCTTTTTATACTAACTTATGCTGATGTTAGCGGAGTTAGTGAGGGGAGATTTACAAAGTTTTTGGAGAAGCTTCTTTTTGAGCTATACCATAACGCTTTAGGGGTTATGAATAAAGATGAACTATTAACCCAAACTCAAAAAAGAATAAGAAGGGTTGAGAATCTAAAAAAAGGTAGTGAGTTTTTATCCCTGCCAATAAACTTGCAAAAAAAGATTGTTTCTATAAAATCAAATATGTTCTTCTTGAAACTAAAAAATGATGATATAATAAATATTTCAAAAATGGCAGAAGAGGTTAGTAGATATGATTACAAGATAAGAAATGAGCACTTTTTGACTATTGAAATTATTCGTGGTATTGATCTAAATCTTGGATATCTTCTAGGGAGGCTCTCAAATTTTAGTATCGCTTCTATGGATATTTTCAAAATTTTTGGCGGCAAGAAGTATTTTAGGATAGATTTTGATGAGGTGATAGAAGATATTGATGTTTTAGGTATAGAGGAGTTGATAGATTCTAGTTTTGATATGAGCAAAAAGGCAAAACTTATAAAGCCCCAAATCTCAAAAAGAGGTATCAAAATAAACCAAAATCACTCAAAAGAGCTTGCAGAATTTATCTTGAGCACAAAAAACCAAAAAGGTCTTTTGGCATATATCGCTTCACTTTTAGATGAATATGGAATAGAGATTGTTGCTGCAAAAGTTCACACCTACAATGATAGGGTAATGGATACTTTTTTAATAGAAAAAAATAGAAACTTTTGGAATAATTGGGATAGAGTAGTGAACAGGATTGTAGCGACAAAATAGCGTAAGCAATTCTGCTTTTTTGTTGGTTGTTAATACAAATAAAGGTTTAGAAATATATGTGCGGAATAGTTGGATACATAGGAAAAGATGATATAAAAAATAGACTTCTAGATGGATTGGCCGAGCTTGAATATAGAGGGTATGATTCTGCTGGGATTGCTATACTTCAAGAGAGTGATCTCTCCATCTACAAAGCTACTGGAAAGCTTGAAAATCTAAGAGAGAAGGCAAAAGAGTATAGTAGTGGAGATACCTTTGGAATAGGCATAGGACACACTAGATGGGCAACTCATGGAAAACCTACAGAGGCAAATGCTCACCCACATTTTGCCGAGTTTAGCTATGTTGTGCACAATGGTATCATCGAGAACTACTCTGAGATAAAAAAAGAGCTTACTAAAAAGGGTTGTTCATTTCTATCACAAACAGATACAGAGGTTATTGTACATCTTTTTGAGGAGAATCTAAAAGAGCACAAAAATACTCTAGTCGCTTTTGAGAAGACAATCTCCTCTTTGAAGGGAGCCTATGCTATTTTGTTGATTACAAAAAATAGTCCTGAGACTATCTATTTTGCAAAAAATGGCTCTCCGCTTATTTATGGAAAAGGAGAAAATGGAATCTATTTTGCCTCCTCAGATGCACCTTTGATTGGAAGTGCAAGTGAAGTGGTATATCTTGAAGATGGTGAGTATGGATATGCTACAAACAGTGAAGAGAAATTTTTCTTAGATTTTAAAGAGTTAAATCCAGAGTTCAAAAAGCTTCATGTAAATAAGACTTTTGCCCAAAAAGATGGCTTTAGATACTTTATGGAAAAAGAGATATATGAGCAGCATCAAATATTGCTAGAGACTATGATGGGCAGAGTTTTAGAGCATGATATAGTTTTTGAGGAGTTTGATGCTGGTATTTTAGTAGGCGTAGAATCGATAAAAATTTGTGCATGTGGTACAAGCTATCACTCAGCTCTTGCTGGTTCATATCTGCTTGAGAGGATAGCAAAAATAAGAACACATGTAGAGATCGCTAGTGAGTTTAGATACAAAGAGCCAATACTCAAAGAGAGTGAGCTTTTTGTAGTTATCTCACAAAGTGGAGAGACAGCTGATACATTAGAGGCTTTAAAGATTGCAAAAGCATCTGGGCTAAAAACATTAGCAATTTGCAATGTAGATAATAGCTCAATAGTTAGGCTTGCAGATTTTACAATACTAACTCGTGCAGGCATTGAAAAAGGTGTCGCATCTACTAAAGCATTTGCTACTCAGATCATGGTTTTATGGATGCTCTCTCTCTTTTTTGCAAAATTTAAAGGTCACCTACAAA
Organism: Campylobacterales bacterium; assembly: GCA_011390245.1. Lineage (GTDB taxonomy): Bacteria > Campylobacterota > Campylobacteria > Campylobacterales > JAABSR01 > JAABSR01. The sequence continues at coordinate 6,155 of JAABSR010000002.1, read as the reverse complement.
AGAGTGATATAAAAAAAGAGCTACACAAGATGATAGAATCTGCTGCCTCTACAAAGGTTGATGAGAAGTTGCATGAGCGACTAAAGAAGCTTTCAAAAAGATTTTTGCATGGACATGGATTCTTTTTTATAGGAAGAGACATATTTTTCCCTCTGGCACTAGAGGGTGCATTAAAGCTCAAAGAGATTAGCTATCTTCACGCTGAGGGATATCCTGCTGGTGAGATGAAACATGGTCCTATCGCATTAGCAGATAGTGAGCTTTTTACTATAGCTTTGATGCCAAAAAATCTCCTTTTTGAGAAGATCAAAAGCAATGTAGAAGAGATTGCAGCCAGAGATGCAACAATTGCTGCTATATCGCCTATTTGTATTGATAGTGCTGATGATATGATCTATATTCAAAATAGTGATTCTTACATGGTCGAGTTTTTTGAGATGATGGTAGTGTTACAACTATTTGCACTAGAGGTCTCTATTAGACTTGGAAATGATGTAGATATGCCAAGAAATCTTGCCAAAAGTGTAACAGTTGAATAGAGAGGAGTCTTAAAAGTGTCTCTAAGGAGAAAAATAACCCTACTTCCAGTCGTAATTCTCTCAATTTTTACATTTATAGTTATCGCTATGGTGGCTCTTAGCTTTAGAGAGCTTGGTATAGAATCTGCAAAAGATAAATCAAAACTAACCGCTGAATTTGTAAGGGATTCGCTAACTGCACACATGGTTAATGGTATCATGGACAAAAGAGGCTACTTTCTTGAAAAGATAACAAACTCTCAAAATGTAAAAGATCTTTGGCTTGTGAGATCTAAATCTGTAGAAGAGCAATTTGGCAAAAGTACTATTTTGAATGAGGGAGCAAAAGATGGTATAGATTTAGATGTTTTAAAAAGCGGCGTTGCTTTTAATATTCTAGATGAATCAAGTCAGAGCGTTACACTAAGAGTGACAATTCCATATATTGCAAGCTCTGAGGGTTTGCCAAACTGCTTGGAGTGCCATAACGCAAAAGATGGAGAGGTGCTAGGTGCTATCTCTATGGTTTTTGATGTGAGTGATGTTAGGGAGAGTGGTTTACATACTATTGTCAAGATTATTTTAATCTCAATAGCCCTCCTTCTTGTTGCTCTTTTGATCTCAAATATCTTGATGAAGCCATATATGATTTTATATGAGGGACTTATTGGCTCTATACATGCCATAAAAGAGGGTGATTACTCCAAAAAGGTAAAAACTAAACTAAAAGATGAAGCAGGAGAGGTAGCTGTTTGGTTAAATTCACTAAATGAGATGCTAAAAGATACAGTAGATGATATAGATAAAAAGATATCAATACTTCTAAACTACAGTGAAAAAGTCTATAATAAAAACCCTCTTATTAGAACAAAAGAGATTATTTGGGAGTTAGCAGATATCTATAAATTCAAAAAGACTATAGAGGTTCTAGATGAGAGAGAGAAGATGTATGAATCGCTCTATTTTCTTGTAAAAAACAGATTTGATTTAGAAGAGTTTGCACTTGTTGAGATAGATTCTAAAAATAACACCAAAGAGCTACTTTTTCCAAAAGAGAGTGAATTTTGGCTATACATAGATATAGAATCCAAAAGATTAGATGATGCAAAAGTGCTTTTTGTAGATGAAGATGAAAATAGAGCACTTTTGGTTTGTAATAATGAGCAGAAATTTATAGATATAAAATACCATGTATCTCAAAACTTCACACTTTTGCTCTCAATCTTAGTAAAAGATCATATAGTTTTGCAAAAAATAAAAGATCATATCCCTCTAATTTTCAACTATCTTGACGCACTAAAGCCAGTAGCTCAAAATAATATATATACAGAGATGCTAAAAGAGAGCTCTCTTAGAGATTCTCTAACTGGGCTATATAATAGAAAATTTTTAGATGAGTATATTGAGAGTGTCACTTCTATCTCTCTAAGGTCTAAAACAGTATATGGCATACTGATGGTTGATATTGACTACTTCAAGGCAGTAAATGATACCTATGGGCACGATGTCGGAGATGTTGTTATAAATTCCCTAGCCAAATCGCTAAAAGAGTGCACAAGAGAGTCTGATCTCTCCATAAGATTTGGTGGTGAAGAGTTTGTAGTGTTACTCTACAATCCAGATGTAGAGGTGATAAATGATATAGCAGAGAAGATTAGGATACACTTCTCAAAGAAGAAATTTTCAGCTGGCAGAGATGAGATTAGCAAAACTATAAGTATTGGAATTGCTCTTTTCCCTCAAGATGCCTCAACGATTTGGAAAGGGATAAAATTTGCAGATATTGCACTTTATAAAGCTAAGGAGAGTGGGAGAGATAGGGTTGTTAGATTTAAAAAGCAGATGATAGGTGATGCTATGGTTTAGATTCTATGTTTAGAGAAGCGATTTCAGATGTAGAGAGAAATCTTAGTGGCACTACTGTAGAGCCAACTCCTGAGTTTACATATACCAACATCTTATCTTTTGAATACATACCGCTAAAGTAGGGCTGATTTTGCTTTTTTAGCAAGTTTTTGCCAAAAGGATTTAGCTGACCCCCATGCGTGTGTCCACATACAAAAAGTTTGGTTTTTATGCCAAGTTTTAGTGCTGCTTTTATACTTTTTGGTTGGTGTGAGAAGAGTATATCTACCTCTTTTGGAGATATTTTAGATAGATTCTTTTTCAGGTTTTCACCGCCATTTGTTATCCCAGCTATTTTTAGATTTCCAACCAAAACTACCTCATCTTCTAAAAGTCTAAAGCCAACCTCTTCGCATAGCTCTTTTAGCTCAACTAGAGAGAAGCACTCAAGCTCTCTATTCCCAGCTACAAAGAATATTCCATCTTTTGATTTAAGAGTACTAAATATCTTAAATATATCTATGTATCTCTTTTTTCTACTAGTAATCATATCTCCACTAATAAGTATAATATCTGGAAAAATAGTATCAATTCTTCTAATAAGCTCTTTACAAAATTTAAGAGTTGCAAATTCACCTATGTGAAGATCACTAATATGTACAACTCTTTTTATTCCAGCTTCACCCTCTATAGATATGCTGTGCTCTTTAATTTTGGGATATGCTAATGGGATTCCTCTAAGAAGTGAGATAGCATATTTGAGTAAAATTTTCATCTATATCTATTTCTATGTATATAAGACACTAGTAACCCTTTGCTTTTAGCATCGCTCTAAATCCATCTAGCATCACTACTAGATCTGTCTTTATAAGCTCTATTGTATTTCCACTCTCATAAATCCTAAGATACTCTCTATCATCTATTTTGCCACTAAGCACTGAGCCCTCATTTTTTGATCCATTTGAGGCAAAACATACCAGTCCTGCTTTTAGTATTTTTCTCACATCTTCTTTGTTCTCTTCATATAGAGGCGGTAGAGGTCTTGGTCCAACTATGCTCATATCTCCTTTTATGATATTAAAAAGCTGCCCTAGCTCATCAAGATAGAGTTTTTTCATTATTTTGCCAAAGCCATGAATAGAATCTATATCTTTTTGGAGATATGAAAAAGTTCCATATTTTTGGAATTGGCTACTATTTTTTTTATAATTCTCTAGGCTTTTTGGTTTATACATATTTAATTTATAAAGCTCAAAAGGTTTGTCTCTTGAGATTCTTTGTTCACTTATGATAAATGGAGAGATTCTCCCTCTAGAGATTAGCTCAAAAAATATAGCCACAAAAGATATGATCACTATAGGCAAAAATAGTAACAATATAGCAAGTGAAAAGAAGAGATCAAAAGCCCTTTTTGCTATCTCTTTTTTCATCTACAAATCTCTTACAATCTACCATCTATTTGATCTTTTGGCAAGAAACCTTTGACATCATAGATGATACCTTTTTTGGCTTTGAGCGATTTTATGTCTATCTCTTTGAACTCTTTATGCCCTACAGCCAACAAGATAGCTTCATACTCTCTGCCCTCTAATGATTCAAGTAGTGAAAATCCATATTCATTTAAGACCTCTTTAGAATCTGCCCAGCTATCATATACATCTACTTTGCAACCAAACTCTTTTAGCTCATTTATGACATCTATAACTTTAGAGTTTCTTATATCAGGGCAGTTCTCTTTAAAGGTTATGCCTAAAACCAAAACCCTTGATTTATCTATTGTTTGGGAGTTTTTTATCATAAGTTTTACTATTTTACTTGCAACAAAAACGCCCATATTGTCATTTATTTTCCTTCCTGAGAGGATAACTTGTGAGTGATATCCAAGCGATTCTGCTTTGTGCGTTAGATAGTAGGGATCTACTCCTATACAGTGACCACCAACTAGTCCAGGTCTAAATGGTAGAAAGTTCCATTTTGTCCCAGCAGCCTCCAAAACCTCTAGCGTATCTACTCCCATCCTATCAAAAATCAAAGAGAGCTCATTTACAAATGCTATATTTACATCTCTTTGTGCATTCTCTATCACCTTTGCAGCTTCAGCTACTTTTATAGAGCTTGCTAGGTGAGTGCCAGCAGTTATTATTTTTTTATAAAGCTCATCTACTTTTTTGGCAATCTCAGGTGTACTTCCGCTAGTGACTTTTTTGATTGAAGGCAATCTATGCTCTTTATCGCCTGGGTTTATTCTCTCAGGAGAGTAGCCACAAAAGAAGTCGATATTAAATTTTAGCCCACTCTCTCTCTCTAAAATAGGCACACAATCCTCCTCTGTACACCCTGGATATACAGTAGATTCATAGATGACTATGTCTCCTTTTTTTAGTACTTTTCCTACACTTATTGAGGCTTTTAGTATTGGAGTGAGGTCAGGTTTTTTGTAGATATCTATAGGAGTTGGGACAGTGACTATGTAGATGTTTGCCTCTTTTATCTCATCTAAGCTATCAGTATAGCTTAGATATGGAGTATTTTTTAGTTCACTACTCTCCACCTCTAGAGTTCTATCATGACCACTTTTTAGCTCTTCTATTCTATCTTTGTTGATATCAAAACCTATAGTCTTCTCATTTTTGCCAAACTCCACAGCCAGAGGAAGTCCTACATACCCTAATCCTATAATACTAATAATATCACTCAAAGAAACCCCTTTTTTACTAATTATATTCAAATTTAAATCAAACTTAAATTTAACACATGCAATCTTCTAATCTATTGGTACTGCAGGATTTAGACTAGAAGTATTATGCAAAAAGTGTCTATGTTTTTCAAACTGATCTATAATGTCATTTGCTACTACATCAATATCATATCCATATATGTCATAAGCTTTGTTTCCATCTTGCAAAAATACCTCTGCTCTTGCATATTTTTTCTGCTCTTTTGTAGGATTTATGATATCTGGAAATGCATAAGTTGGAGTATCATAGGTTCTAGCCCTCACCTCATAGACAAAATCAAAATCACCTGAGTGTTCAACTGTAAAAGTCACAACCGCATTTTCTTTGTTGTGTGTGATATCTACCACCCAATTGTAGCCCTCTAGTTCCTTTTTGACTATCTCCATAGCATTTTTTATATCTTCATTTACATATCTTCTTGTCTCTAATACTTTTGGATACTCTATGAGCCTGCTTAGTCTGTTTTGCCAAGTTCCACTTATTTTGCCATGTCTTCCTGCATTCATATGATGTTGAAGCGATTCATATCTTATGCTCTCTAGTGATAGTGCCCTATAGAGCCCCCAGCAAGCTATAAGCATTATTACAGCAAAAGGGAGTGCAATGACAATAGAGGCTGATTGAAGTGCTCCTAGGCCTCCAGCTATGAGAAGAGCTGCAGCTACAACACCCTCTAGTACTGCCCAGAAGATTCTTTGCCATACAGGATTATTCTCTCTGCCTCCGCTTGCTATAGTATCAACTACAAGTGAGCCAGAATCTGAGGATGTTACAAAAAATGTAACAACTAAAATAATAGCTAAAACTGAAACAATACCAGAGAGTGGAAAGTGTTCCAAGAACTTAAAAAGAGCGACTGAGACATCATCTGAAACTGCACTTGAGAGTGCTATAAAGCCATCATTTAGTATCGCATCTAGTGCAGTGTTGCCAAATACTGTCATCCAGATAAATGTAAAACCAACAGGCACAAAAAGCACACCAAAAACAAACTCTCTAATAGTTCTACCTCTTGAAACTCTAGCTATAAACATCCCAACAAATGGTGCCCAAG